>JALSHN010000305.1 GCA_026982215.1 Gammaproteobacteria bacterium | reverse complement strand
GTTTGAGGAGAATGGCGGCAGGTTGTCGTTCACAGAGGCGGATCAGGTGTTCGTTATCGCTGTGGGCGGTGAGAAAAATCGCAGGGATGCCGAGGCGCTGTTGAAGACGACGGACTGCCTCCGCTCCATCCATTTCCCCACTCAACAGGGTGTCGGCGAGGATTAGCTGGGCTTCCCCATCCTGTTCATTCACCGACACCGCTTCTTCCCCACTCGAATAGGTGCCGACGATGGTATGGCCCGCCCTTTCCAGGATTGTCATCAGGTAGAGGCTTTGAGTCGGGTCGTCTTCGAGGATGATGATTCGAGCCATGGGGTGGATGGTCCTGTTTCTTTATGCACACTGTTGATTCGGTAGGAATCGGTGGATCTTTAGCACGTCTGGAGGAACAACGATGGGATGGAAAGGAAAGGCAATCCCCGTTCGTTGGAGGGCGGTGTCGACGCAGGAAGTAAGGGGGGGTGAGTATTTCAGCAAGCCGCCAGTCGCTCGAGAAAGGCGAGGGCGGGGCCGGTGAGGTGGCGGTGAGCATGGTAGATCACACCGAGACGGCGCGTCACCGGGGTTGGTTGGGGAAGTACGGTGAGTGTTTCGTTCACGAGCTCGGTGGGCAACAAGCTCCACCCCAGCCCGGTTCCCACCAGCATACCCAGGATCTCCAGATGATTGCTGGCGAGGCTGACTCGCGCCTTTACTCCCCATTCGCGCAGGGCCGAATCTATGAGCGTGCGCGTGGCGGTGCCCTTTTCGGGCAGGACGGCCGGGTATTTCGCGAGTTGACGGGGGTCGAAGGAAGCCGACGTGACAAGCGGGTGATCGCGCGCTACTACCAGCCGTAGCGGGTCCTGCCACAGGGTTTGGATTTCCAGAGCCGGGGGAGGGTGGCTGGGCAGGGTGATCAGGGCGAGTTCCAAATCCCCCTTTTCCACTGCGGATAGGGCTGCTTCAGAACCCAGGAAGGACAGGGCCAGTTCCACCTGGGGATGGCGCCGATGGAAACGCCGCAGCACCGGGGGCAGGTGGTGCAGGCCGATGTGGTGGCTGGTCCCCAGCCGCAGGGTGCCGCTCACCTTGTCACGGGGGCTGGCCACCCGGGCGCAGTCGGTCAGGGCCTCCAGGGCGCGGCGGGCCTGGGGCAGTAGCCGCTGGCCCGTCTCGGTGAGCAAAGCGCGGCGGGGCAGACGGTCGAACAGGGGGCTGTCCAGACGCTGCTCCAGGGCCTGGATGCGCCGGGTCACCGCCGATTGGGTGAGGTGTAAGCGTTCGGCGGCGGCGGTGAAAGAACCGCTCTCGGCCACCGCCACGAAGGCCCGGAGAGCGGCGGGATCCAGGTCATGCATGATTGGAATCAAATTAATGAGAATAATGAATTTGTATCATAGAACAACGGCGGATAGACTTCTCCAGCACGCTGCGAGGAGAACACCATGACCGCCCAGACCCTCTACGACAAGCTGTGGTCGGAGCACGTGGTGCGCGTCAACGAGGACGGCACCGCGTTGCTCTACATCGATCGCCACCTGATCCACGAAGTGACCTCCCCCCAGGCCTTCGCCGGTCTGCGGCTGCACGGTCGCAAGCCCTGGCGGCCGGGGGCCAATCTGGCGGTGCCCGACCACAACGTGCCCACCAGCGACCGGGCCTTGGGGATCGCCGATCCCGTCTCCCGTCTGCAGGTGGAGACCTTGGACAAGAACTGCGCCGAATTCGGCATCCTGGAATTCCCCATGAACGACGCCCGCCAGGGCATCGTCCACGTGGTGGGGCCGGAGGAGGGGGCCACTCTGCCGGGAATGACGGTGGTCTGCGGCGATTCCCACACCTCCACTCATGGTGCGCTCGGGGCCCTGGCCTTCGGCATCGGTACCTCCGAGGTGGAACACGTGCTGGCCACCCAGTGCCTGATCCAG
>JALSHN010000304.1 GCA_026982215.1 Gammaproteobacteria bacterium | reverse complement strand
CTTGCTGACTCGCTCCATGGAGACGGTGGACTCGGCCCGCCTGGGCAAGGCCACCCGGGTGAACGACGCCGCGGGACGTTACATCGAGTTCTGCAAGAGTACCATCCCGCAGCGGGTCGAACTGCGAGGGCTGCACATCGTGGTGGATTGTGCCAATGGCGCCGCCTATCACGTGGCACCGGCGGTGTTCACCGAACTGGGAGCGAAAGTGAGTGCCATCGGGGTGGAGCCGGACGGGCTCAATATCAACGAGGACTGCGGTTCCACCCAGCCCCAGCGGCTGCAGCGGGCTGTACTCGAGGCGCGGGCCGATGTGGGCATCGCCCTGGACGGTGACGGCGATCGAGTGATCATGGTGGATGAGCGGGGTGAAATACTCGATGGCGATGTCCTGCTCTACATCATCGCCCGTTTCTGGCAGCTCCAAGGGCGTTTGCAAGGCCCGGTGGTGGGCACCAGCATGAGCAACCTGGGGCTGGAGAGGGCCCTGGGAGAACTCAAAATCCCCTTTTTGCGCGCCAAGGTGGGGGACCGTTACGTACTGGAGCGGTTGCTGGAGCACGACGGCGTGCTCGGTGGCGAGTCCTCGGGCCACATTCTCTGCCTGGATCGAACCACTACCGGTGATGGCATCGTCTCCGCCCTTCAGGTGCTCCATGCCCTGGTGGAGCAGGGGGGGACTCTGAGTGAGCTGCGTCGGGGCATGAGGCGCTATCCCCAGCATTTGGTGAACCTCCCCTTTCCCAAAGGGGCGTGTCTGGAGGATTATCCCGCCATCGGCGAACTGGTGTCGCGCGCCGAGGCCGCGTTGGCCGAGCGGGGGCGGGTTTTGCTGCGCCCCTCGGGTACCGAACCGCTGTTGCGACTGATGGTGGAGGGGGATGACGACACATTGGTACAGGAGACCGTCCGTCGCTTGGCCAAGGAGATTACCGAAGCTCTGGTTGCAGTCGATTGAAAATAAAAGACTTTTTTCGGCATTTCACCGCTTTTCCCCGTGGCAGCCAGCCCGTTGATTTTTCCTGAGCGAGTCGGTAAGCTGCAAAGCCTTTGTTGATTCCGGGAGTGATTGATGCGACGCCCTTTTGTTGCTGGTAACTGGAAGATGAACGGGACCCGGGACGGGGCCAAACGACTGGCCGCTGGGGTGGCCGAAGGCGTTTCGGGCCTGGAAGGGGTCGATGTGGCCGTGTGTCCGCCGTATGTCTTCATTCCCGAGGTCGCCCAGGTGCTCGAGGGTACGAAGGTGGCCGTCGGCGCCCAGGACGTCGCCAAAGAGCAGCAAGGCGCCTACACCGGCGAGGTTTCCGGGGGCATGCTCAAGGAATTTGCTTGTCGTTACGTGATCGTCGGTCACTCCGAGCGGCGCGAATATTACTGCGAAGACGATGCCCTGGTGGCGGAGAAGTTCGCCAGCGCCCAGCGTGATGGTCTGCTGCCCATTCTCTGTGTGGGCGAGAAACTGGAGGATCGCGAGGCCGGGCGTACCGAGGATGTGGTGCGCGACCAGCTCGAGGCGGTATTGGACCGCAACGGCATCTCCGCCTTTGCCGAGGCCGTCATTGCCTATGAGCCGGTGTGGGCCATCGGCACCGGTCGTACCGCGACCCCTGATCAGGCCCAGGAGGTCCATCGTTTCATTCGCGACCTGCTCTCGGCGGCGGATGCCGAGGTGGCGGCGGGGGTGCGGATCCTCTACGGCGGCAGCGTCAAAGCCGCCAATGCCGCCGAGCTGTTCGCCATGCCGGACATCGATGGCGGACTGATCGGTGGGGCCTCGCTGGATGTGGCCGAGTTCACGACCATTTGTCGTTCAGCCGCGGTTTAAGAGGCTTTCATGTATACTGTTGTTTTCTTTGTGTTTCTCGTGGTCTGCATCGCTCTCGTCGTGCTGGTGCTGCTGCAGCACGGCAAGGGGGCCGAGG
>JALSHN010000303.1 GCA_026982215.1 Gammaproteobacteria bacterium | reverse complement strand
TTCAACGTCGATTTCCCCCACCTCATGCTGCGGGCCAAGGCGGTACATTTCAAACGGCACGGGGCCTCACGGCGCGACCGCCTGCTCAGCGATACCGACCGGATCGGCGAGTTGGCCGGCATCCCCGTGGTGGCCCGGACCGTCAATGTCCTCAATGCCAGTCACAGTGTACGCACGCTGCTGGAGAAGACCTTGGGGATCGCCGCCGAGGCCCCGCTGCCCAAGCTCCACGGTGACACCCTGGAGAGACGTCTGTGTCATCACCAGAGCGCCTTGGAGCCTCAAGCGGCCGCGGGGACACAGGGGCGGGTGGCGCTGTTCCCCACCTGTTACGGCAATCACTTCGAGCCCCAGCTGGGCGAGGACCTGGTGGCGCTGTTCGAACACAACGGCATCCCCGTCCGCCTGGTGCGGGACAGCCGCTGTTGCGGCATGCCCAAATTGGAGCTGGGGGATCTGGAGGCGGTGGAGTGGGCGCGGGAGCACAACGTGCCCCGTCTGCTCCGCTGGTTGGACGCCGGCTGGGACATCGTCGCCCCGGTGCCCTCTTGCGTGTTGATGTACAAGCAGGAACTGCCCCTGCTATTCCCCGAAGATCCCGAGGTCAAACGCCTCGCCGAGGCCATCTTCGATCCCTTCGAGTATCTCATGCGTCGGCACAAGGCCGGGCTGTTGAACACCGACTTCAAGACCGGTCTGGGCACGGTGGCCTACCACGCGGCTTGTCACCTGCGGGTGCAGAACATCGGCCTCAAGACCCGGGAGTTCCTCAATCTCATCCCCGGCACCCGGGTGGAGGTGATCGAACGTTGCTCCGGTCACGACGGCACCTATGCGGTGAAGCGTGAATATCATCACGTCGCCATGAAGATCTGCCGTCCGGTGGCCGGACAGGTACGCCGCATCGAGCCCGATGTGGTGGCCTCCGACTGCCCCATGGCCGTCACCCAGATCGAACATGCCGTGGCGGGGAGTCGCCGCGCCATCCACCCTCTCACCCTGGCCCGCCGGGCCTATGCCATTTGAATCATAGGAGTCGCGATGAAACCGCTGCGACGGGAAGATCTCTACACTCTGGAGGCCTATGCCCGCTTGCGCACGCAGTTCCGCTCCCGGGTGATGGCCCACAAACGCCGCCGGGTGGTGCCCGTCGGCCCGCACGTCACCCTGCACTTCGAGGACCGGCTCACCATCCAGTACCAGATCCAGGAAATGCTGCGTATCGAACGCATTTTCGAGCCCGAGGCCATCCAGGAGGAACTGGATGCCTACAATCCGTTGATCCCCGATGGCTCGGACTGGCGGGCGACGATGATGATCGAATACCCCGATCCCGAGGAGCGCCATCGGCGCTTGCGGGAACTGGTGGGTATCGAGGAGCGGGTATGGGTGCGGGTGGGGGAGCATTCCCCCATCTGGGCCATGGCCGACGAGGACCTGGAGCGCGATACCGGCGAGAAGACCTCGGCGGTCCATTTTCTCCGTTTCCCCTTGCCACAGGCCGTTCGCCGCGATGCCTTGGCCGGGGCGACGGTGGCCATGGGGATCGATCACCCCGCCTATCGCCACCAGACTGGGCCGTTGCCCGAGGAACAGCGTCAGGCGCTGGTGACCGATCTGGAGGTCGAAGGGGAAGGTCCACCTCAGTAGAGCAGGCGGGCCATCTTGGTGCGAAACTCGTTTACCAGCTCGGGGTCGTCGGCGAGGGCGAAGGCCGCCAACAGGGCCCGGCGGGCGGCCCCGTCGCGGTGACTGCGATGACGGGCCAACACGGTGAGAAAACGCTCCATGGCGGGGCGCAATTCACCGGCCAGTGCCAGTCTCGCCCCCTCGGCGAGCAGAGTATCGGGATCGTCACCGCCTTGGTTGCCGTCCTCGGCCAGGGCAGTGAAGCGGGTCAACTCCAGCCGGGCTCGCAGCTTCTCCACCCCAGGGTTGTCGCTGGTGGCCAAGGGGCCTTCCAGAAGGCGAGCGGCCTCCTCCAGGCGGCCATCCTCCAGGTAAAGCCCGGCCAGGCTGATCAGGGTGGGCTCATGGCGGGGATCCCGTTCCAGATTGGCCTCCAGAGCGGCGAGGGCTTGGTCCCGTTGTCCACCCTGCAGCAACTCCAGGGCCTGCTGATGGGCGAAATCGGCCTCTTTGGGCAGGTGGCGGTCGATGAAGGCCCGTACTTGCGATTCCGGTACTGCCCCCATGAACTGGTCCACCGGTTGACCGTTCTTGAACAGCATCACCGTGGGCAGACTGCGCACCCCATACTGGGTCGCCAAGTCCTGGTTCTCGTCACTGTTCACCTTGGCCAGCAACACGGTGCCGCCGAGGTCCTCGGCCACCTTGGAAAGGATGGGCATGAGCATCTGACACGGTCCGCACCAGGCGGCCCAGAAATCCACCAATACCGGTCGCTGGGCGGATTCCGTCACCACCCAGCGCTCGAAATCGGCCTCATGGTGAATCTCGACGATGGTTTTCTTGTCCATGGCGGTTCTCCTGAGCAGATGAATCGTGATGACAACGCACCTTACGGGCGCCGACTGATTCCAGTATTTCAGAGTATTTTAATATGCGCGGAATGGAGAAAACCAAACCCTCGGCTCCCAAGTCCCTGGCGTGAGCAGGAATGGTTCTTGCCTGATTTCTCCGGCGATTGAAATTTCCGCCAGTTGCCTTCCATCGGTGCTCGGCATACCGTGAGGGGCAGGGCTGGGACAGACGTTCCGAGGTGCGATTGACCCCCTCCCGAGGGTCTGCGATATTGAGTCGGATCGTGTGGTTTTTGGCGAGAGTGAGGAACAGACGGATGGCACGACCCTTTTCCGGATTTCATTGCCATCCCTCCTTGGGAGGGGCGCGATGATCAAAGTGGTGCTGGTGGACGATCATCAATTGGTACGTACCGGGATCAAGATGATCCTCGAAGGCACCCAGGACGTGCAGATCGTCGGCGAGGCCGAGAGTGGCGAGGAGGCTGTCGCCCTGGTCAAGGAGGTCCGGCCCGATGTGGTGTTGATGGACATCAGCATGCCGGGGATGGGGGGGCTGGAGGCCACCCGGAAATTGCTCAAGGCCCATCCCGGTCTGAAGATCGTCGTTCTCTCGGTCCATGTGGAAGAGCCCTTCCCCAGCCGTTTCCTCAAGGTGGGGGCCGCCGGCTATCTCACCAAGGACTGTGCCGTGGAGGAAATGCTCGCCGCCATCACCACCGTCTATCGCGGCGGTCGTTACATCGGCGTGGAGGTGGCGCGCAAGATGGCCATGCGCCGTTTCCCCGATGCCCAGGAATCTCCCTTCGAATGCCTCTCCGATCGGGAACTCCAGGTGATGATGATGGTCATCCGCGGGGCCAAGGTCCCGGAAATATCGGAAAAGCTGTTCATCAGCACCAAGACGGTGAACACCTACCGCTACCGAGTGTTCGAAAAGTTGGGGGTGAAGAACGACGTCGAATTGACCCATCTGGCCATGCGCCACGGATTCATCGAGGAAGCCGATCTCACCCTGGGGCGTCTCGCCACCGAAACCCGCGGTTGATGTCACTGCCCCCGGCCATCTTGCTCATGGGGCCCACGGCCTCGGGAAAGACCGAACTGGCCCTGGCGGTGGCCGAACGATTGCCGGTGACGCTCATCAGCGTGGATTCGGCCATGGTCTACCGGCGCATGGACATCGGCACCGGCAAGCCACCGCCCGAGATCCTGGCACGTCACCCCCACCACCTGGTGGATGTCCTCGAACCCCACGAGCGCTATTCCGCCGCCCGTTTCCTCGAAGAGGCCAAGTCAGCGGTGGCCGAGGCCCGTGCCGCTGGCCGCATCCCCCTGTTGGTGGGGGGAACCATGCTCTATTTTCGTACTCTGACCCAGGGGATCTCCCGTCTGCCCCAGGCCGATCCGGCGGTGCGCGCCGAATTGGAGGCGCGTCTGCATCATGAAGGGGCCGAGGCGCTCCATGGCGAGCTGGCGCGCCTCGATCCCACCTCGGCGGCCCGTATTCACCGTAACGATCCCCAACGTATCCTCCGGGCCCTGGAGGTATGCCGTCTCACCGGCCGACCCTATTCGCAGGCCTTGGGACGGCGCGATGGCGCGTTGGAGGGGCCGTGGCTGAAGCTGGCCCTGGCGCCGGCCGAGCGTGGTGAGCTGCACCGTCGCATCGCCCAGCGCTTCGATGCCATGTTGGCGGCCGGTTTGGTGGAAGAAGTGGCTGAATTGCGCCGTGATCCCCGGATTCATGCCGGTTTGCCCAGCATGCGTTCGGTGGGTTACCGCCAGGTTTGGCGACACCTCGACGGCGAATGGGATCGTGATACCCTGCGCGAACGCGGCTGTGCCGCCACCCGTCAGTTGGCCAAGCGCCAATTCACCTGGTTGCGCCGGGAGCCGGGCCTGCAATGGCTGGATACCGATTCATCCCTGTCAGACAAGATGGCGGCGATTCTGCAAGCTGTGGAAGATTCCAGGCTGTGGACGTTTTCCGAGGAGACAAAATGACTTGTGGGGCGCGATGTTGAATAATAAGGTGGCGGAAGGGTCGAACGAAGGTCACCCCCTCCCAGACCCGCCGCGAGGGGCGACAACAACACGAAAACCAAGGAGATCAAAAGAATGTCCAAGGGGCAGTCGTTACAAGACCCGTTCTTGAACACCTTGCGCAAAGAGAAGATTCCCGTTTCCATCTATCTCATCAACGGCATCAAGTTGCAGGGACAGATCGAGTCCTTCGATCAATTCGTGGTGCTGCTCAAGAACTCCGTCAGTCAAATGGTGTACAAACACGCCATTTCCACCGTCGTGCCTGCGCGCAACGTGCGCCTCCATCCGCCCCAGGAGGAAGGTGGGGAGTGAGCGGCGGGGGAGGATCTCCTTGACGGCCGAGCTCCGCCGCACCCCCCTTTCCTGGGGCGATGCGCTCACGGGTGAGGAGCGCACACCCCGGGGTGGTGAAGGGGCCATCCTCGTGCATGTCCGTCTCGGAGGCGAGTCGGGAGACGAAAGCGAGTTCCGTGCCCTGGCGCGTTCCGCCGGGGCGGAGGTCGTCGCCGAGCTGCAGGCCCGCAGGGAACGCCCCGATGCCCGCAGCTTCATCGGCCGGGGCAAGGTGGAGGCGTTGCGCGATTTGTGCGCGGCCCATGAAGTCGATGTGGTGCTTTTCGATCACGACCTCTCCCCCTCACAAGAAAAAAATCTCGAACGGGCCCTGGGGCGGCGCGTCCTCGACCGCACCGGCCTGATCCTCGACATCTTCGCTCAGCGGGCTCGGTCACACGAAGGCAAGTTGCAAGTGGAACTGGCCCAATTACGGCGCCTCTCCACCCGTTTGGTCCGCGGCTGGACCCATCTGGAACGTCAGAAGGGCGGCATCGGTCTGCGCGGGCCGGGCGAGACCCAGCTGGAGACCGACCGCCGCCTCATCGGGGTGCGCATCAAACAGATCCGGCGGCGGTTGGAGCGGGTGCGTTGCCATCGTTCCCAGGGGCGGCGTGCCCGCCGGCGCGCCGAGGTTCCCACCGTCTCCATCGTGGGCTATACCAACGCCGGAAAATCCACTTTATTCAATACCTTGAGCGGTGCCGGTGTCTATGCCCGGGATCAGCTCTTCGCCACACTGGATCCCACCCTGAGGCGATTGGATCTGGAAGGGGTGGGGGCGGTGGTCATCGCCGATACCGTGGGTTTCGTGCGGGAGTTGCCCCATGAATTGGTGGCGGCCTTCCAGGCCACCCTGGAAGAGACCTGTGAGGCCGACCTGCTGCTCCATGTGGTGGATGTCTCCGACCCCGACTGGGAGAGCCGCCGCCAACAGGTTCATGCGGTGTTGCAGCAGATCGGCGCCGACGGTGTGCCGATGCTGGAGGTACGCAACAAGATCGATCGTTGTCCCGGGCTGGAGGCGCGCATCGATACCGATGAGGCCGGGAGGCCCCGATGCGTGTGGCTCTCGGCCCATGAGTCGGACCACATGCCCTTGCTGTATCAGGCCCTGGGCGAGTGCCTCGGTGGTGGGGTGCGCCATTGCACCGTGCGCCTGCCCTTCAGCGCCGCCGCGGCCCGTTCCCGTCTCTATCGCCATGGGTTGGTGATGGAAGAAACCGTGGAGGGGGAGCGAGGGTGGCGCCTGTCGCTCGCTTTGCCCGCCAATGTCCGGGCTGATCTGCTGCCCCCCGAGGCAGAGCTGCTGGAGGGGGGGGCGGGCGAGGTTTCCCTTGCGACCGGGGGGCGGGAACCCTAAAATCGCCACTCGCTCCGTGCGCGAGGCACACATCTCCCGCACGGCTTCGTCGCGCTTGCAGCCCTGTTCGCCGGTGCGGCGGATCGACAAATTCACTAAAGATTCAGGAGCGCTACATGGTCTGGAACGAGCCTGGCGGTTCCGGGGGCAAAGATCCCTGGGGCGGCCCCGGACAGAACCAGGGGCCGCCGGACCTGGACGAGGCGATCAAGAAACTCCAGCAGCGCCTTTCCGGTATCTTCGGAGGCAAGGGCGGCGGAGGCGGTGGCCAGGGGCAGGGAGGCGCCGGTGGGCGTGCGGTGGGCTTTGCCATCGTGGTGCTCCTCGGGCTGTGGGCCCTCTCCGGCATCTACATCATCGAGCCGGCGGAGCGGGGGGTGGTCACCCGTTTCGGTGCCTACGTCGAGACCACCATGCCCGGGCCGCACTGGCACTTCCCCTATCCCATCGAGCAGGTGGAAGTGGTCAATGTGGACAACATCCGCACCGTGGAGATCGGTTATCGTTCCGGCGGACGGGCCAAGGCCGGTGGCTCGGTGCCCAGCGAGTCGTTGATGCTCACCCAGGACGAGAACATCGTCGATGTCCAGTTCGCCATCCAGTATCAGGTCAAGAATCCCCGCGACTACCTGTTCAATGTGCGCAATCCCGATGCCACCCTGCAGCAAGTGGCCGAGAGCGCCATTCGTGAAGTGATCGGCAAGTCGAAGATGGACTTCGTGCTCACCCAGGGACGCAGCGAAATCTCCGATCGGGTGGAGAACATCATCCAGACGGTGCTGGACCGTTACGGCGCCGGTTTGATGATCAGTAGCGTCAACATGCAGAGCGCCCAGCCGCCGCGGGAAGTGAAGGCTGCCTTCGATGACGCCATCAAGGCGCGAGAAGACGAACAACGCTTGAAGAACGAAGCCGAGGCCTACGCCAACGAAGTGATTCCCAAGGCCCGGGGCGCCGCGGCTCGCATGCTGGAAGAGGCCAGCGCCTACAAGGAGCGGGTGGTGGCCCAGGCCGAGGGTGAGGCGAACCGCTTCGAATCCCTGCTGGCCGAGTACAAGCGGGCGCCGGAAGTGACCCGTGAGCGTCTCTACCTGGAGTCGGTGGAGGCGGTGCTCGCCAAGAGCGGCAAGGTGGTGGTGGATGTGGAGGGCGGCAACAACCTGCTCTACCTGCCGTTGGACAAGCTGGGCATGGGGGGAGAGTCCCGTCGTCTGGTGCCGGGAACGGTACCGAGCATGAGCCCACCGCAAATGCAGAGCTTGCCGCAGCGCAGCGGGAATTCCGACCTGCGCCGCCGTGACAACCTGCGCAGCAGGGAGAGACCGTGATGGCCCAGTTGAAATTCATCGGAATCATCCTGGTCGTGGTGCTGGTGATCGGTTCCTTCTCGGTGTTCACCGTGGACGAGCGAGAGAAGGCGATCATGTTCCGCCTGGGTGAGATCGTCCGCACCGACTACGAGCCGGGATTGCACTTCAAGATGCCCCTGGTGAACAACGTGCGGAAGTTCGATGCCCGTATCCTCACCATGGATGCGCCCCCGGAGCGCTACCTCACCAGTGAAAAGAAGAACGTCATCGTCGATTCCTTCGTCAAGTGGCGCATCAAGGACGTGGGCAAGTACTACACCACCATGGGCGGGGACGAGAGCCGTGCCGCCATGCGTCTGGCGCAGATCATCAAAGACGGCCTACGCGGCGAGTTCGGCAAGCGCACCATCCAGGAGGCGGTCTCTGCCGAGCGCTCGCAGATCATGGAAGTGCTGCTCGCCCAGGCCGGCAAACAGGCCGAGGCCTTCGGTATCGAGATCGTCGACGTGCGCATCAAGCGCATCGATCTGCCGCCGGAGGTGAGTTCCTCGGTGTACCGGCGCATGGAGGCCGAGCGGGCACGGGTGGCGGCGGAATTCCGCTCCCGGGGCGCCGAGGCGGCCGAGCGCATCCGCGCCGATGCCGACCGCCAGCGGGAGATCATCCTCGCCGAGGCCTATCGCGACGCCCAGACCATCAAGGGTGAAGGGGATGCCGAGGCGGCGGCCATCTACGCCCGTGCCTTCGGCAAGGACCCCGAGTTCTATTCGCTCTACAAGAGCCTGAGTGCCTATCGACGGGTCTTCGACAGTAAGGACGACATCCTCATCCTGGAGCCGGATTCGGATTTCTTCCGCTACTTCAAGAACGTCGATCCGAGCAAGCGTTGACCGCAGTGGGGCGGTCTCCGCCCCACCTGCTTCGAGAGATGAACGAGTTATGGCACACCCTGGGACTGGCGACGGCGCTCCTGCTCATTCTGGAGGGCCTGCTGCCCTTCCTGGATCCAGGGCGCTACCGGCGCTATCTGATGCGCATCCTCTCGCTGGACGAGGGGGCGTTGCGGATGGCCGGGTTGCTGGCCATCACCCTGGGTGTGCTGTTGCTCTATCTGCTGTGAGAACTCCATGAATCGAGCCGATCGTTGGGTCCTCCCCGAAGGGGTGGAGGATCTCCTTCCCGAACAGGCCGAGCGCCTGGAATGGCTGCGCCGCCAGTTGGTGGACCTGTTCCAGCGCTGGGGGTATCGCCTGGTGATCCCGCCGTTGGTGGAATACCTCGACTCCCTGCTCACCGGGACCGCCGAGGATCTGGACCTCCAGACCTTGAAAGTAGTGGATCAGCGCAACGGCCGCCTGATGGGCGTGCGCGCCGACATGACGCCGCAGGTGGCACGTATCGACGCTCACCGTATGCAGGGGGAAGGCATCAACCGGCTGTGTTACATCGGCCCGGTGCTGCTCGCCCGTGGCCGGGCCCTGGATCCCAACCGCAGCCCGATCCAGGTGGGCGCCGAACTCTTCGGTCACCGGGGTCCGGAAAGTGACCTGGAAGTGATGGAACTGATGCTCGCCGCCCTGGAAACCGCAGGGGTGGGCGAGGTGGTGCTGGATCTGGGGCATGTGGGGCTGTTCCGCGCCCTGGCCGAGGCCGCCGGTTTTTCCACTGAACTGGAGGCGGCGGTATTCGATGCCCTGCAGCGCAAGGCCATGGCAGAGCTGGAAGGATTGCTCCAGGGTGAGGAGCCTGCGCTGTGCTCCGCCATTCTGGCCCTGGCCGACTTGGTGGGAGGGGTGGAGGTCATCCACCGGGCCCGCACGCAGCTCGGTGCCTTCGGCGAGGGAGTCATGGCGGCCTTGGACGAGTTGGAACGGGTGTCTCAGGGATTGCGGGCCCGACGCCCCGGCTTACGCCTCTCCCTCGACCTGGGGGAATTGCGTGGTTTCCATTATCACACCGGCTTGGTGTTCGCCGCTTATCGGGTCGGGGACGGTCGCGCCCTGGCATTGGGAGGGCGCTACGATCACGTGGGTGAGGTGTTCGGCCGCGCCCGCCCGGCCACCGGTTTCAGCATGGACCTGCGTCAGCTGGTGGAGTGCAGTGCCCTTTCGCTTTCCCAATCTCGCCCGATATGCGCTCCCTGGTCGGACGATCCGGCCCTGCATCACCACGTGCAGGCGTTGCGGGCCCAGGGGCGGACGGTGGTGTTCGTCCCCGCCGCGCAGATGCCCACCCAAGGAGTGCGTCTGGAACGCGTCGCCGGGCAGTGGCGCCTGATCGAAGAAGATGAAGAGAATTTCACCTCATGAGTAGACACGTCATCGTCGTAGGGTCCCAGTGGGGGGATGAAGGCAAGGGCAAGATCGTCGATCTGTTCACCGAACGGGTGGGCGCGGTGGTGCGCTTCCAGGGGGGGCACAATGCCGGCCACACCCTGGTGGTGGGCGAGCGCAAGACGGTGCTCCATCTCATTCCCTCGGGGATCCTGCGCGAAGGGGTGATGTGTCTCATCGGCAACGGCGTGGTGCTCTCGCCCGCTGCCCTCATCGAGGAGATGGAGATGTTGGAGCGCGAAGGCGTACCGGTGCGTCAACGGCTGCGCATCTCCGAGGCCTGCCCGTTGATCCTCCCCTACCACGTCCGCCTGGACCGGGCGCGGGAGAAGGCGCGGGGCACGCGGGCAATCGGCACCACCGGCCGCGGCATCGGGCCGGCCTACGAAGACAAGGTGGCCCGCCGCGCCCTGAGGCTGGAGGACTTGTTCCACCGCGAGCGCTTCTCCGCCAAGCTGGGGGAGGTGCTGGATTACCACAACTTCGTGCTGCAGAACTACTACCACGAGGAACCGGTGGATTTTCAGCAGGTCTTGGAGGAGACCCTGGCCTTCCAGGAGACCTTGGCGCCGCTGGTGGCCAACGTCCCGGACCTGCTGGAGGGCTACCGTCGTCAGGGTACCGGCGTGTTGTTCGAAGGGGCCCAGGGCACGCTGCTGGACGTGGATCACGGCACCTATCCCTACGTCACCTCCTCCAACACCACCGCTGGTGGCGCCGCCACCGGCTCGGGCGTGGGGCCGTTGTATTTCGATTACGTGCTGGGGATCACCAAGGCCTACACCACCCGGGTGGGCGCGGGTCCTTTTCCCACCGAGCTGATGGACGAGATGGGCGAACTGCTGGCGCGCCGCGGTCACGAATTCGGTTCCACCACCGGTCGTCCGCGCCGTTGCGGTTGGTTCGACGCCGTGGCCCTGCGCCGCTCGGTGCAGATCAACAGCATCAGCGGGCTGTGCATCACCAAACTGGATGTGTTGGACGGCCTGGACAGCATCCGCCTGTGCGTGGGTTACCGCCTCGACGGCGAGGTGCGCCGTTCCTTGCCGGTGGGCGCGGAGACCCTGGCCGCTTGCGAACCGGTGTACGAGGAGCTGCCCGGCTGGAAGGCCTCCACCGTGGGCGTCACCGACTATGCCGACCTACCGGTGGAGGCGCGGCGGTATCTGGAGCGAATCGAGGAATTGGTGGGGGTCCCGGTGGACATCATCTCCACCGGGCCGGAGCGCAACGAGACTATCGTGCGCCGCGATCCCTTCGCGTGAAGGGTAAAGAAAAACGGCCGGGGCGTCGCGCCACCGGCCGTTTCGGATATGGTGCCGAGGAGAGGACTTGAACCTCCACGGGGTTTCCCCCACTAGTACCTGAAACTAGCGCGTCTACCAATTCCGCCACCTCGGCAGGTGGTGGGCCGAAGGCCCGTCGGAGACGCGCAAATTTACCATGGAGAACTGATTTGTCAACGAAGAAAAAGCGCATCGAGGAAGATCCCAACTTGGCCAAGGAGGCCGAGCGCTACGAGCGCCCCATTCCCAGCCGGGAATTCATCATGCAGACCCTCGAGGAGGCCGGCCGTCCCCTCACCCAAGAGGCCATCGCCGAGATCTTCGACCTCAGCGACGAGATCGACCTGGAGGCCCTGCGTCGGCGCCTGCGGGCCATGGAGCGTGACGGCCAGCTCATTCGTGATCGACGCGGCCGTTACGGTCTCGTCTCCCGGATGGACTTGGTGCGGGGCCGGGTCATCGCCCACCCCGACGGCTTTGGTTTCCTGGTCCCCGAGGAGGGTGGAGACGATCTCTTCATCAGCGCTCGTCAGATGCGGGGGGTGATGCATGGGGATCGCATCGTCGCCCGGGTGGCCGGGGTGGATCGGCGGGGTCGGCGGGAGGCCGCCCCGGTGGAAATCCTGGAACGGGCCCATCAGCGCCTGGTGGGGCGTTATCACTATGAACACGGGGTGGGTTTCGTCACCCCCAGCAACCCCCGGCTCACCCAGGACGTACTAGTGCCCGAGGAGATGCGAGACAGTGCCAAAGACGGCCAGATCGTGGTGGTGGAACTCATCGAACAACCCTCCTGGCGGGCCCAGCCCATCGGGCGGATCGAGGAGGTGCTCGGTGAACACATGGCCCCGGGGATGGAGATCGACGTGGCTATCCGGGCCTATGAGATCCCCCACGAATGGCCCGCCGAAGTGGAGGCCATGGCCCGGCGGATCCCCGAAGAGGTCCCCGAGGAGGCCAAACAGGGGCGGGTGGACCTGCGCGATCTACCCCTGGTCACCATCGACGGCGAGGACGCCAAGGATTTCGACGACGCGGTGTATGTGGAAAAGAAGGGCCGGGGCTGGCGGTTGATCGTCGCCATCGCCGACGTCGCCAGCTATGTACAGGTGGACGATCCCCTCGATCAGGAGGCCCGCAAGCGGGGCAACTCGGTGTACTTCCCCGGGCGGGTGGTTCCCATGCTCCCCGAGGTGCTCTCCAACGGCCTGTGCTCCCTCAACCCCCGGGTGGACCGCCTGTGCATGGTCTGCGAGATGGAGGTCACCTACGGGGGTAACGTCAAGTCGGCCCGGTTCTACGAGGGGGTGATGCGCTCCCACGCCCGCCTCACCTACACCGAAGTGGCGGCGATGGTGGTGGATGGCGATCCCGAGTTGCGTCGCCGTCACGCCGATCTGGTCCCCCACCTGGAGGAAGCGCACCGGCTTTATCAGGCCTTCCGCAGCCGCCGGGAGAAGCGTGGGGCCATCGACTTCGACACCGTGGAGACCAAGATCGTCTTCGACGATCAGGGCAAGATCGCCGAGATCGTCCCCGTGGAGCGCAACGACGCCCACAAGATGATCGAGGAATTCATGATCGCCGCCAACGTGGCCACCGCCCATCACCTGCTGGAGGCCGAGCTCCCGGCGCTGTATCGGGTTCACCCCGCCCCCGACCCTGACCGCATCGAGGAATTGCGCACCTTCCTGGCCGAATTCGGTCTGCGGCTCAAGGGCGGGGACCGGCCCAAGCCCAAACACTTCGCCGAATTGCTCGAAGAAGTCCGTCAGCGCCCCGATGCCCACCTCATCGAGACGGTGATGCTGCGCGGCCTCAACCCCGCGGTGTACTCGCCGGACAACGTCGGTCACTTCGGGCTGGCCTACGATGCCTACACCCATTTCACCTCCCCCATCCGTCGCTATCCCGACCTCATCGTCCACCGCGCCCTCAAACACCTCATCCACCGCCGGTCGCGGGAAGAATACCCCTACACCCGCACCGACATGCAGGCCATCGGTGAGCATTGTTCCATGACCGAGCGCCGTGCGGACGAGGCCACCCGTGACGCCACCGATTGGCTCAAGTGCGAATACATGATGGACAAGGTGGGCGAGGTCTATGACGGCCGCATC
>JALSHN010000302.1 GCA_026982215.1 Gammaproteobacteria bacterium | reverse complement strand
TGGCCAGATAGGCGCTGTCGCCAGCCAGGGTCAGGGCGTTCTGCAGCGCGGCGGGCATCGGGGTGCTCAGGGTGAGATTGTTGGTATCGCGCATCAGGGCGGTGATCACCTCGATGGCACGGGCGCGGGCCTCCAGGTCGCCCTTGGTGCTCACCCCGGTGAACATGGTCGTCACCGCGGTGGCCAGATCGACTCCCCAGGCAGCCAGATCCTGCTCTTCGGCGGTGCTCAGGCCGGTGCCGGTGATCCCAGCGGCGCTGATCAGCTCGGCAGCCCTTTGGAGTACCGATTGCAGTTTGTTGTTGTCCGCCAGGATGGTGGCGGTGGTGAGGCTGGAGTCGTTCTGGGCCTGGGCGATCACCTCAGCCAAGGCCTGGTAGACGAAGTGGGTGGCATCGTCGGGCTGTCCGCTGGTGCCGAATTGATCGGGATCGTAAGCCGCCTCCAGGCGGGCGGCGAAGACGTCCACCAGTTTGTGGATCCGCCAGGCCAGACGCACTGGATCGAGGTCGCTGGCGGTGACTGGGTCGGCCTCGTCACTGCGGTCCTCGGCCACGGCCAGTCCATTCAGCAGGTCACCGCGTACCGCTGCTTCATCGAGGCCCTCGCTACTCAGCCACTGGGCCTGAGCGCTGGGGTCCATCAGATCCAGCAGACTGGTGATGGGGTTGACGGTGACTGCATCGCCGGCCGCGGCCCGCTCCAGGTCCACCTTCACCGCCATGGTGCCCTCGAAGGGTTCCTTGGTGATCAGGTCATAACCACCGCTCACCCGCAAGGTCACCTCACCCAAGGCGGCGGTGACCGCGAGGCAATGCACCCGGCGGGTGTCGCCTTTGGGCAGGGTGCAGTAGTCGGTGTTGGTGTTGGGGTTGAAGCTGTAGTAGCCGTCACCGTCGGTGATGGCGCTGGGCTCCCAGGCATCCAGGGCGTTGTTGTCGTTGGTGTCCACGTAGACCACGGCGCCGGCCAGGTAGCCGTCCACCGCCAGGCCATCCACGGTGGCCTCGCCGCCGGTGCCGCTGTCTTGCTCGGTGACGCTGCAGCCGGCGCTGAGGCCGAGGGCGGCGAGGATCGCCAGGGGGAGAAGCTTACGGGTCGTTTTCATAGGATTCCTCGCGTAGCCGTCAGAAGGTGAGTTCGATGCCCAGATTGAGGGCGACCTTGCGCGGCACTTCGGTGCTGGCGTCGTAACGTAGGGTGTCCAGCCCATAGGCCACGTCCAGGTTCACCGATTTGAACAGGGTGAGCCCGAGGGTGGCCCAGCTCAGTTGGGTGCCGGCGAGGTTCTGGTGGTAACCCAAGCGAAATCCCGGGATCCACCAACTACGGGTGGCGTAACCGGCGGCGACGCTCACCATCTGGATCTGGTTGCCCAGGGGGTCGTTCACCGGGTTGGAGTCGGCGGAGACCCCGATGAGCCAAGTCTGGTCGGCGGTGAACCAGGCGGCCTCCAGCTTCACCTGCGGGTCCATCACCCAGGTCTCTTGCAGGTCGATGCGATCGGCATGGAGCTGGGCGATGTAACAGCTGTCCTGGCTGGCTCCCTGGAGCTGGTCGCAATTCACCCCCACGGGGTCGTATTGGAAACTGGGGCTGTTGACGTTCTTCACCGTGGCGCCGAGCCGGTGGTGGCGCCCCACCAGCATCATCCCCAGGTCCACCCCGAAACCGGATTGAAGCTGGCGGTCCTTGTTGAGCTCGTCTTCCACCAGTTGCTGGAATTCGTCGGCCACCGCCACGCCGGCGAGGGTCTTGGCCAGGCCCACGGCGTAGTAGTTGCCGCGCACGCCACCGTAGAGCCGCCCGGCCCCGCCGAGATCGAACAGCGAACGGCTGTAGCTCAGGGAGACCTCACCCACGGTGGCGGCCTTGAGGTAGAGGGCGCTGTCGGTCTTGGGCTGGAATCCGCCGTCCACCAGCACCACCTCGGTGGGCCCGTCGAGCACCGAGACCCGGCTCTGGACGGCGATGTTGACGTCCACGGCAATGGCCCCCCAGTCACCGGAGAGATACATCGGCGTCAGCGGCAGGTGGCTCGCCACACCGACGTTGAGCAGGTATTGTTGCGCCCCCAGGGTGGCCACCAGATCGTCGATGTCTTCTTTGAGTTCGCCAGCCACGGTGATGTCGCTGGTGACTTGATCCAGCTTGTCGGAGACAGCCTGCAGGCGTTGCTCCAGGTCGGGGACGTCGCCGATCTCGACATCCGCACCCACCGAGCTCAGCAGGCCGAAGCCGAAACCGCCGCCGATGCTGCCGTTGGCCGCGGCCGGGGCGGCGGGATTGGTGACGTAGGACACCAGATTCTGGGGATTGGAGAGGTTGCCGAAGCTGAGATTGGGACCGGAGTTGTGGAACACCGGCGTGGCCGAGGCGCCGGTGCCCGCCAGGGCAAGGGTGGTGGCCAGAATGAGCGGTCGCATCCGTCTGTCTCCTTGGATTGGGTTGATCCCGTGGGCTCGTGGTCTTAGCTATCGGCAATCACCTCCGTTCTTTGAACATCGCTTTTGATAAACTGGTCACACCAGTACCGATGCCGATATCGGCGGGCATCCATCATCACGAGGCGTCCCATGAAGTTCTCCTGTCCCCATTGCCAGGCCCCGGTGTTCGGGGTGAGAGACAAGTTCCTGGCCGGCAAATGGAAGGATCTCACCTGCCCGCGCTGCGGTGGCCGATCCTGCGATCAGCCCATCCTGCTGGCGTTGCTCTATTTCGCCCTGGTGTGGAATTTTTTGTTGTTCGGTTACCTGGCCTACATCGAGTATCAACTCGATGAGCCCGGCATGAGCCTGCTCTACGCCGTGGTGGTGCTGGCGGGCTGGCTGGCGTTGGAGGCGGTGGGGCTCTACATTCCCCTCTCACGCATGCGCCCGGCGGTGACGCGGGCCAAGGCCACGCCAGCCGCCAAGGACGGATGATCGACGTCCTGGGGGTGGGGATCGCCACCCTGGACATCGTCAACGAGGTGGAACACACCCCCGCCGAGGACGAGGAGGTCCGCGCCCTCGCCCAACGTCGGGTACGGGGAGGCAACGTCACCAATACCCTGGTGGTGCTGGCCCGGCTGGGGCACCGCTGCGCCTGGGCGGGCACCTGGGCCGAAGAACCCGATGCCCGGGTGATCCTCGACGATCTCACCGCCCACGGGGTGGACATCACCCCTGCCCGGGGGCTGGTGCAAGGCAAGGTGCCCACCTCTTACGTCACTCTCTCACGAACCACCGGGACACGGACCATCGTCCATTACCGCGACCTGCCGGAGTACCCCGCGGCGGTCTTTCTCACCCTGTGCCACGGAGATTACCGCTGGATCCATTTCGAAGGACGGGCGGTGGATGAATTGACCCGAATGGTCGACCACTTGGTCCAGCACCATCCCCACCTGCCGCGCTCCCTGGAAGTGGAAAAACCGCGTCCGGGGATCGAGGCCTTGTTCAGCCGCTTCCCCCTGATCCTGTTCTCCCGCCACTACGCCCATGAGCGCGGTTTCCCCACCCCGGAGGCCTTCCTGAAGGCTCAGCGGCCCTTGGCCCCGAGGGCAGTGTTGTGCTGCACCTGGGGCGGTGAGGGGGCATGGCTGTCTCTTCCCGATGGCGGGATACTCCACGGCCCGCCCCACCCTCCCCAGCGATTGGTGGATACCTTGGGGGCGGGCGATACCTTCAACGCCGGCATCATCCATGCGCGCTTGTGTGGTTTGGAATGGCCCGAGGCCCTGGAACTCGCCAACCGGCTGGCCGGTTACAAATGTGGCCTGCGGGGGTTCGAGGGGGTGGAACGGGCCCTGGACTAGTCGGCCTCGCCCCAGCGCTGGGTGAGGTCGTGTGCAACCTCCAGGTGGTCGAGGATGCGGGCGACGACGAAATCCACCAACTCCTCCAGCCGTTGCGGGCGATGATAGAACCCCGGGTTGGCCGGGAGGATGGTGACCCCCAGCCGGGCCAGCTTGAGCATGTGTTCCAGATGGATGGCCGAAAAGGGCGTCTCCCGAGGCACCAGGATCAGACGGCGCCGTTCTTTGATGGCCACGTCGGCGGCCCGCTCCAGCAGCGAGCGGCTGTGGCCCTGGGCGATGGCCGCCAGGGTCCCCATGGAACAGGGACAGACCACCATCGCCCGAGGGGCATTGGAACCCGAGGCCACCGGGGCCATCCATTGGGCCGGACCGAACACCCGCAATGTTCCCTCGCCGGGATAGCGCCGAGACAATGCCGTTTCCATTTCTTTGGGCGAGCCCGGGAGGTTGAGTTCGACCTCAGTGGCCAGCACCACCCGCGCCGGGGGCGAGACCATCAACAGCACGTCCTCACCCACGCGGCGTAACACCTCCAACAAACGCAGCCCATAGACGGCGCCGGAGGCGCCGGTGAACGCCAGGGCAATGGCCTTACGCGCCTCCATCCAATGCCTCCAAAAGACGCCGGTGGATGCCGCCGAAACCGCCGTTGGACATGATCAACACCTGCTCGCCGGGACGCAGGGTGGCAACGAGATGATCGAGGATCGCCTCCACCGAGGGAAAGACCCGGGCACGCGGTCCCAAGGGCGCCAGGGCCTCGGCCAATGACCAGTCCTGGGCAGGGTCTTGCAGGGCCACCACCTCGTCGGCCTCGGCCAGCGCCGCCGCCAGCCGGTCACGGTGGACCCCCATGCGCATGGTATTGGATCGCGGTTCCAGCACAGCGACGATGGGGCGATCACCCACCCGGCGGCGCAATCCTTCCAGGGTGGTGGCGATGGCGGTGGGATGATGGGCGAAGTCGTCGTACACCCGAATCCCCTTCACCTCCCCCACCAATTCCAAACGGCGCTTGACCCCAGGGAAGCTCGACAGGGCTTCGGCGGCCGTGGCCACGGGCACTCCCGCGTGGCGTGCCGCCGCCACGGCAGCGAGGGCGTTGGCGACGTTGTGGCGCCCGAGCAGCCCCCAGTGCACCTCGCCCAGGGTACGCTCTCCCTGTTGCAACAGGAAATGGGAACCATCCTCGGCTAGACAACGGGCGTGCAGGTCGCCGGGCCGGCCGATGCGCTCCACCGGGGTCCAGCAGCCCATGGCCAGGGTCTCCTCCACCACCGGGTCTTCGGCGGGGACGATGATGCGCCCTTCCCCGGGAACGGTACGGATCAGGTGGTGAAACTGGCGCTGGATCGCCGCCAGATCATCGAAGATGTCGGCGTGATCGAACTCGATGTTGTTGATCACCAGGGTGCGGGGGTGGTAGTGGACGAACTTGGAGCGTTTGTCGAAGAAGGCGCTGTCGTATTCGTCGGCCTCGATGACGAAAAACGGCGTCTCCCCCAGACGGGCGGAGCGCCCCAGCCCCTGGGGTACGCCGCCGATGAGATAGCCGGGGCCCATTCCCGCCTGTTCCAGGATCCAGGCCAACATGCTGGCGGTGGTGGTCTTGCCGTGGGTACCGGAGACCGCCAATACCCAGCGATCCTTCAGCACCTCCCGGGCGAGCAGTTCCGGCCCAGAGACATAGGGCAAACCCCGGTTCAACACCGCTTCCACCGCCGGATTGCCTCGGGAGAGGGCGTTGCCAATCACCACCAGGTCCGGCTCAGGGTGCAGTTGCTGCGGATCCCAGCCTTCGATGAGTTCGATACCGGCGTCACGGAGCTGGTCGCTCATGGGGGGATAGACCTGGGCATCGGCCCCGGTGACCCGATGTCCCATGGCCTGGAGTAATTGGGCCAGCCCCCCCATGAAGGTGCCGCAGATTCCGAGGATGTGAACGTGCATTCGTCAGCTCGTCTGTAAAAACAAGGCGTTGGTCACCTTGAAAAGGATGTAGACATAGACCAGGGCCACCACCACCCCCACCACCAGCGAGGCATCCAGGGCATGACGCAGGATATGGCCATAAATGAGGATCTGCCAGGCCACCAGCAGCAACCACAACAAGGCCTGCACCACCACCAGGGCCCCCTGATCGACATGGAGGGCACTGAGGAGGGGAAAGGCGATGAGGCCCAGCAGGGCGCTGGAGCCGGCCAAAGCGGTGATGGTCTGCACCGCCCGCCGGGGAAGGTCACGGATCCACAACACGATGTGGGTGATGGAGACCAGGACGAAGGCCTCCACCACGTTGGCCAGCAGGGCATTCCACAGGGTGAGCTGAATGAGGCCGTCCAGGGTACCCACGGCGACGTAGGCGGCCAGCGCGGCCCCTTCCAGGGCCCAGGAGGCAGGCAGGTCTTGTGGACCGGCCCGCAACAGGCAGATTCGCCAGAATTGGAGGACAAGGCGCAACATCCCGGCAGTCTAACAAATTCCGTGCCGCGCCTGCCGCCTGTCGCTGCTTATTCCACCGTCACCGATTTGGCCAGATTGCGGGGCTGGTCCACGTCGGTGCCCTTGATCACCGCCACGTGATAGGCCAACAGCTGCAGGGGCAGGGTGTAGAGGATGGGAGCGAGGGGACCGGCCCGCTCGGGCATGGTCACCACCCGGGTGAGCGCATCCTCCTCCAGGCCGGCATCGGGGCCGGAGAAACAAATGAGCTCGCCTCCCCGGGCACGCACCTCCTGGAGGTTGGACTTGAGCTTCTCCAGAAGCTCGTCCTGGGGGGCCACCGCCACCACCGGCATCCGCTCGTCCACCAGGGCCAGGGGGCCGTGTTTGAGTTCGCCGGCGGGGTAGGCCTCGGCGTGGATGTAGGAGATCTCCTTGAGCTTCAGGGCCCCCTCCATGGCAATGGGATAATGGACCCCGCGGCCGAGGAACAGGGCGTGTTCCTTGTCGGCCAAGAGCTCGGCGATGCGTTCCACCGGCTCGCTCAAGGCCTCCAGCCAGCGTCCGAAGGCCGCCGGCAGATGTTCCAGCGCAGCCACCCACCGGGCCTCTCGTTCTCCATCCAGGGCGTGGCGCCGCCCCAACACCGCCACCAGCATGGCCATGGCCATGAGCTGGGTGGTAAAGGCCTTGGTGGAGGCGACCCCGATCTCCGGGCCGGCCCGAGTGAGTAACACCAGATCGGAGGCCCGCACCAATGAGCTCTCCGGGACGTTACAGATGGCCAAGCTGGGGCCAAAACCTCGCCGGCGGGCCTCTTCCAGTGCCGCCAGGGTGTCCGCCGTCTCCCCCGACTGGGACAGGGTGACCACCAGGGTATGGGAATCGGCCACCGGCTCGCGGTAGCGGAATTCCGAGGCCACTTCCACCTGACAGGGCACGCCAGCCAGGGCCTCCAGCCAGTAACGCCCCACCAGTCCGGCGTGGTAGCTGGTGCCGCAAGCGATGATGCGCACCGCCCGGACCCCATCGAATACCGCTGCAGCCTGCTGGCCGAAGGCCTCGTCCAGCACCCGGCCCTCGGCGATCCGCCCCTCCAGGGTGTCGGCCAGGGCCCGGGGCTGTTCGTGGATCTCCTTCTCCATGTAGTGGCGGTATCCCCCCCGCTCCACCGCCTCGGCGGTGAGCTCGGAGGTGCGCAACGGCCGTTCCACCACCTTCCCCTCGGCGTCATAGATGGTGAGCCCTTCCCGGCGCAGCTCGGCCACGTCACCGTCTTCCAAGAAAATGAAGCGGTTGGTCACCGGCAACAGGGCGGCGACGTCGGAGGCGATGAAATGCTCTCCGATACCGATGCCGATGACCAGGGGCGAGCCACGGCGGGCCACCACCAGGCGTTCCGGCTCGTCCACCGCGATCACCGCCAGGGCATAGGCCCCCTCCAGCTCGTTCACGGTGGCCTGGACCGCGGCCAGCAGATCCAGCCCGGCAGTCAGGTGATCATGGACGGCGTGGACCACCACTTCGGTGTCGGTCTCCGAGGTAAATCGATGGCCAGCGGCCTGCTGCCGGGCGCGCAGCATCTCATGGTTCTCGATGATGCCGTTGTGCACCAGGGCCACCCGCCCCTGGCAGACATGGGGATGGGCGTTGCGGTCCACCGGTTCGCCGTGGGTGGCCCAGCGGGTGTGGGCGATACCGATGTGGCCGTGCAAGGGCCGCTCGCTCAGACGCTGGGCCAGAGCGGCGACCTTCCCTCGGGTACGTTCGCGACGCAGCCGGGCCGTTTCATCCACCACCGCCACCCCGGCGGAGTCATAGCCGCGGTATTCCAACCGCCGCAGCCCCTCCAGCAGGATAGGCACCACGTCGCGCTGGGCGATGGCACCAACGATGCCGCACATGATCAGGACCCTCCCTTTTTGCGTTTCACCGGCCGCTGCCAACCCTCCCGGGTCTTTTGCGGCACCCGGCTCAGGGTCAGGGCATGGGGTGGGGCATCACGGGTGATGGTGGAACCGGCACCGATGGTGGCCCCCTCGCCAATGCGCACCGGGGCCACCAGTTGGCTGTCCGAACCGATGAAGGCCCGGTCCTCGATGATGGTGCGGTGTTTGTTGGCACCGTCGTAGTTGCAGGTGATGGTGCCAGCGCCGATGTTCACTTCCCGCCCCACTTCGGCATCGCCCACGTAGGAGAGATGATTGATCTTGCTGCCCTCCCCCACTTGGGCGTTCTTGATCTCGACGAAATTGCCCACCTTGGCCCGGGCAGCCAGGTTCGTGCCGGGTCGCAGGCGGGCGAAGGGGCCGATGCTCACCTCCTCCCCGGCCTCCACCCCCTCCAGCACACTGTGGGAGAGGACCTTGCAACCCGGCCCCAGACGCACGTCCTTCAGGTGACAGAAGGGGCCGATTTCCACCCCATCCCCCAGCACCACCTCACCCTCCAGGATCACGTCCACGTCGATCACCACGTCACGGCCGGCCTCCACACGACCGCGCACGTCCAAACGGGCGGGATCACGCAGGGTTACACCAAGCTGCATCAGGTCCTGGGCCTGGCGACGCTGGTAGCGCCGTTCCAGATGGGCCAGTTGCACTCGGTCATTGACGCCTAAGAACTCATCGGCCTCCCGGGGATGGCGGGTGGCCACCGCCAGCCCCTCGGCCACCGCCAGGGCCACCACATCGGTGAGGTAATACTCCCCCTGGGCATTGCTCCGCTCCAAGGCATTCACCCATCGGGCGAGCGCCTCAGCCCCGGCGGCCAGCACGCCGGTGTTGACCTCGTCGATGAGACGTTGGGCCTCGGAGGCATCCTTTTCCTCGACGATGCCCTGCACCCGTCCGGCTTCGTCGCGGAGGATGCGACCGTAACCGCGAGGGTCGTCGATGCGGGCGGTGAGCAGTACCAATTCGGCCTCGGCCCGGGCGGCAAGCAGCTCCCGCAGGGTCTCTTCACGCAGCAGGGGCACATCACCATAGAGCACCAACACCGTGCCCTTCGGCTCCAGGCTGGTCAGGGCCTGAGCCACGGCATGGCCGGTCCCCAGTTGTTCCGCTTGATGAACCCAGGTGATGCCGGGACGATCAGCGAAGGCCTCGCGTACCTGATCCCCACCATGACCGTAGACCACGGCCAATCTTTGCGGCTGCAGCCGCTCGGCAGTGTCCAAGACATGGGCCAACAAGGGACGATCGGCGAGGGGATGAAGGACCTTGGGGCGGCGGGAACGCATGCGCGTGCCTTGCCCGGCGGCCAGGACGACGACTGTGAGTTCTTCCATGAGAATAACGGGCTCGTTGACGATCAAGGATGGATGGGTCGAGATCCATCCAGTCTACCCCAGGGGAGGGGACGATAAAATGACAAAGGGCGGGAAAACCCGCCCTTCATCGAACCACCTCGGTGGCGGCGATTGGTCCTCAAAGACCCTTTTTCTTGCGCATGTCCTGAATGGTGCGCAACTGGGCGATGGCCTCGGCCAGCTCCCGGGCCGCCTCGGCCAGCTCCATCTCGCCGGCCTTCTCCTGCAACGCCGCCTCGGCCCGCTTCTTGGCCTCCAGGGCCGCGGCCTCGTCCAGGTCCTTGGCGCGGATGGCGGTGTCGGAGAGGATGGTCACCACGTGCGGCTGAACCTCGAGGATCCCACCGGAGACGTAGATGAATTGCTCCTCTCCACCGTCGGCCGGCTTGACCCGGACCTCGCCGGGCTTGAGGGTGGTCAGCAACGGGGCATGGCGCGGCAGGATACCCACCTCGCCGTCCGCCGCCGGGGCGAAGACCATTTCCGCCGTTCCGGAGTAGATCTCCTCCTCCGCGCTGACGATGTCCACATGAATTGTCATAGCCATGCCGTTGTTCTCCCGCAGTGATTACTGCATGGATTTCGCTTTCTCCACCGCCTCGTCGATGGTGCCCACCATGTAGAAGGCCTGCTCGGGGAGGTGGTCGTATTCACCTTCGACGATGCCCTTGAAGCCGGCGATGGTGTCCTTGAGGGGGACGTATTTGCCGGGGGCACCGGTGAACACCTCGGCGACGAAGAAGGGCTGGGAGAGGAAACGCTCGATCTTACGCGCCCGGGCCACGGTGAGCTTGTCTTCCTCGGAGAGCTCGTCCATGCCGAGGATGGCGATGATGTCCTTGAGTTCCTTGTAACGCTGCAGGGTACCCTGCACCGCGCGGGCCACCTGATAGTGCTCCTCGCCCACCACCTGGGGATCGAGCTGGCGGGAAGTGGAGTCCAGGGGATCCACCGCCGGGTAGATGCCCAGCTCGGCGATCTGGCGGGACAACACCACCGTGGCGTCCAAGTGGGCGAAGGTGGTGGCCGGCGAGGGGTCGGTGAGGTCGTCCGCGGGCACGTACACCGCCTGCACCGAGGTGATGGAACCGGTCTTGGTGGAGGTGATGCGCTCTTGCAGCACACCCATTTCCTCGGCCAGGGTGGGCTGGTAACCCACCGCGGAGGGCATACGGCCCAACAGCGCCGAGACCTCGGTACCGGCCAGGGTGTAACGGTAGATGTTGTCGATGAACATCAGCACGTCACGGCCCTCGTCGCGGAAGTACTCGGCCATGGTGAGGCCGGTCAAGGCCACGCGCAGACGGTTGCCCGGCGGCTCGTTCATCTGGCCGTAGACCAGGGCCACCTTGTCCAACACGTTGGATTCCTTCATCTCGTGGTAGAAGTCGTTCCCCTCACGGGTACGCTCCCCCACACCGGCGAACACCGAGTAGCCGCTGTGCTCGATGGCGATGTTGCGGATCAGCTCCATCATGTTCACCGTCTTGCCCACGCCGGCGCCGCCGAACAGGCCCACCTTCCCCCCTTTGGCGAACGGGCAGATGAGGTCGATCACCTTGATGCCGGTCTCCAGCAGCTCGGTGGTGGGGATGAGCTCTTCGTAGGTGGGCGCCTTGCGGTGGATGCTCCAGCGCTCTTCGCATTCCACCGGACCCTTGCCGTCCACCGGCTCACCCAAGACGTTCATGATCCGCCCCAGGGTGCCCTTGCCCACCGGAACGGAGATGGGGGCTCCAGTGTTGCTCACCTCCAAGCCCCGTTTGAGCCCCTCGGTGGGCCCCATGGCTACGCAGCGTACCACGCCGTCACCCAACTGCTGTTCCACCTCCATGATCAGTCCGGTCTCTTCGACCTTCACCGCATCATAGATCTCGGGGACGGAGTCGCGGGGGAATTCCACGTCCACCACGGCGCCGATAATCTGTACGATCTTGCCTGTGCTCATGATCCTAACCCTCGAAATGTCTGAAACTCTGTGCGAACCGGTGGACTAGACCGCTGCCGCGCCGGCGACGATCTCCGAGATCTCCTGGGTGATCGCGGCCTGACGGGCCTTGTTGTAGGCCAGCTGCAGATCGTCGATGAGCGTCCCGGCGTTGTCGGAGGCGGCCTTCATGGCCACCATGCGCGCGGCCTGCTCACAGGCGACGTTTTCCACCACCCCCTGGTAGACCAGGGACTCCACGTAGCGGGTGAGCAGCTGGTCGAGGACCGGCTTGGCCTCGGGCTCATAGATGTAGTCCCAGTGGTGCTTGAGCTCCTCGGCCGGCTCCTCGGCAGCGATGGGGAGCAGCTGATCCACCCGCGGCCGCTGGGTCATGGTGTTGACGAACTCGCTGCTGACCAGGAACAGGCGGTCGATCCGGCCCTCGGTGTAGGCATCGAGCATCACCTTGATGGTGCCGATGAGATCGGCGATCAACGGGGCATCACCCAGGTGAGTGGCGGTGGAGACGATGTTCACCCCGAAGCGGGACAGGAAGGAGGTCCCCTTCTGGCCGATGGTGCACAGATCCACCTCCACCTTCTTCTCCTGCCACTCACGCATCGCCGCCACTGCAGTCTTCAGGGCGTTGGCGTTCAGACCACCACAAAGGCCGCGATCGGTGGTGATGACGATGAAGCCCACCCGTTTGACCTGCTCCCGAGCCACCAGATAGGGGTGTTTATACTCGGGATGGGCATGGGCCAAGTGACTGATCACGTTGCGGATCTTTTCACTGTACGGGCGGGAGGCGAACATGCGGTCCTGCGCCTTGCGCATCTTGCTCGCCGCCACCATCTCCATGGCGCGCGTGATCTTCTGGGTGTTCTTGATGCTCTTGATCTTTTTGCGTATCTCTTTGCCGACAGCCATGGGCCGGACTCCCCTTTACCAGGTGGACGTGGCCTTGAACTTCTCGACCGCCTCGCGCATCTTCGCCGCGATGTCGTCGTTGTAGTCCGCCTTTTGGTTGATCTCGTCGAGCAGACCGGCGTAGTTCGCCTTGAGGAAGGCATGCAGCGCCGCCTCGAAATCGCTCACCTTGTTCACTTCCACGTCGTCCAGATAGCCTTCGTTGGCCGCGAACAGCGAGAAGGCCATCTCGGCGATGCTCATGGGCGAATATTGCTTCTGTTTCATGAGCTCGGTGACGCGCTGGCCGCGCTCGATCTGCTTGCGGGTGGCCTCGTCCAGGTCGGAGGCGAACTGGGCGAAGGCCGCCAGCTCACGGTACTGGGCCAGGGCCAGACGCACACCGCCGCCCAGTTTCTTGATGATCTTGGTCTGGGCGGCACCACCCACACGGGACACCGACAGACCGGCGTTGATGGCCGGGCGGATACCGGCGTTGAACAGGTCGGTCTCCAGGAAGATCTGCCCGTCGGTAATGGAGATCACGTTGGTGGGCACGAAAGCGGAGACGTCACCGGCCTGGGTCTCGATGATGGGCAGGGCAGTGAGTGAACCGGTCTTGCCCTTCACCTCGCCGTTGGTGAACTTCTCCACATACTCGGCGTTGACCCGGGCGGCCCGCTCCAGCAGGCGGGAGTGGAGATAGAACACGTCACCGGGATAGGCCTCGCGACCGGGGGGACGGCGCAGCAACAACGACACCTGACGATAGGCCCAGGCCTGCTTGGTGAGGTCGTCGTAGATGATCAGGGCGTCCTGACCACGATCGCGGAAGTACTCGCCCATGGCACAGCCGGCGTAGGGGGCGATGAACTGCATCGCCGCCGGATCGGAG
>JALSHN010000301.1 GCA_026982215.1 Gammaproteobacteria bacterium | reverse complement strand
GTGGGGGAAATCGACGTTGAATTCATGGGGGGGAACGTAGGGGCACTTGGTCATGTAGCACAGATCGCACAGATAGCAGTGCTCCACCACCTTCCAGTAGTCCTCCCGGGCCACCCCGTCCACTTCCAGGGTCTCCGATTCGTCGATGAGATCGAACAAGGTGGGGAAGGCGTTGCACAGATTCACGCAACGCCGGCAACCGTGACAGATGTCGAACACCCGCGCCATTTCCTGGTAGAGGACATCCTGATCGTAGAAAGCGGCCTCTTTCCAGCGAACGGGATGACGGGTGGGGGCCTGCAGATTTCCTTCGCGGACGTTGCTCATCTCGCGCATCCTTAAGCTGTCTGTTCCTCGGCCACAGACGGAAAGGCCGGCACGAAGCCGGCCTTCCACCACGGGGGGCTCGCCGCGGGCTCACTCCAGGCTGTCCAGGGCCTTCTGGAAACGGTTGGCGTGTGAGCGCTCCGCCTTGGCCAGGGTCTCGAACCAATCGGCGATCTCGTCGAAGCCCTCCTCACGGGCGGTCTTGGCCATGCCGGGATACATGTCGGTGTATTCGTAGGTCTCCCCGGCGATGGCCGCCTTGAGATTCTGCTCGGTGTTGCCGATGGGCAGACCGGTGGCCGGATCGCCCACCGCCTCCAGATACTCCAGGTGGCCATGGGCATGGCCGGTCTCGCCCTCGGCGGTGGAGCGGAACACCGCGGCGATGTCGGCATAGCCCTCCACGTCGGCCTTGGCGGCGAAGTAGAGGTAACGGCGGTTGGCCTGGGACTCCCCGGCGAAGGCCGCCTTGAGGTTTTCTTCGGTCTTGCTGCCTTTGAGCTCCATCGTTGGCACTCCTCGTCCACTGGAACGTTCGGGGGCTGAAACTGATTATCGACGGCGTTCAGTTGCGATTCAAACTAGATCCTACACCCAACTTTGTCAATGACTTGCATATTCCACCAGTTCCCGCAGCAAGGCAGTGGCATAGGCCCCAGCGGGAAGGGTGAAGTTCAACAGCAGGTCGTCACCCTGCCACTCCCACGCCAACGACGAGAGCCGCACCCGCAGGGCGCGCCGCGCCGCCTCCACCCTGGCACGCTCCAAGCCCTCGGCGAGCTCCCGGTCCCGACGGCAGAACCAAGCCTCCCAACGAGCCAGGGCACCACTACTCAGGGGCTCGCCCCGTCCCCACAGCGGACCGGTGGGGTGGATCTCCAGCCGGCGGCAGCGCGCCCGACTCTCGGCATCCGGCCGCTCCAGACGAAACACCGCCCGCCGACCATCCAACATGGGGGCCTCACCGCTGAGTAGGCGGTTCCAGCTGCCATCGGCCACCCGGGCGGCGAGGATTCGGTTGAACAACTGACTGCGGACACTGGAGAGCAGCAGGCCACGCTCATGCCGCCCACGGGGACGCAGGCGACCGGCGAACCAGGCCCGCGCCCGGGCCACGTTCCCCCCCTCGCGGCCGAAACGTTGTTCACCGAAATAATTGGGGAAACCTCCCACGCCGAGCCGGTCGAGCCGATTCTCCACCTCTCCCCGATCACCCCGGAAATCACGCAGACGAATCCGAAAGGCATTGCCCCGTAAGGCGCCCCGAGCCAGTTTGCGCCGGTGGGGGTGAATCTCCAGGATCCGGACACCCGGCAGCTCCAGGGCACTCCAGTCCGGCTCGGGGCGGCCGGCCAGGTCGATACTGAACCATTGCCAGGTGAGTGCCCGGCGATCCTTGAGACCGGCATACCCCACCGCCACGGGCGCCACCCCGGCGAGGCGCGCCAGCACCCGGGCCACCTGCTCGGTGGTGAGATCACGTTTCTCCACCCACAGCATGCGGTGCTGGCCCGAGCCTTCCGGGGTGAACCCGAGGATCTCCCGCACCTGGAAGTCCTCGGGTTCGGCGCGCAGCAGCGCCCGGGCGGGAGGAGCCCCCAGGGCA
>JALSHN010000300.1 GCA_026982215.1 Gammaproteobacteria bacterium | reverse complement strand
CTCCGAAGAAATCGCCGTGTTCGACAACCTCTCCGGACGCCTCTACCTCATCACCCATGCCGACCCCGCCGAGCCCGACGCCTATCGCCGTGGCCAGACCCGACTGGACGAACTGGAATCCCGCCTACGCGCCCCCCTGCCGGAGACGCCCTCCCCAGCGCACTGCCACCTGGAAGAAAGCGACTTCGTCTCCCAATTCGGCCGCGAGGCCTTCGAAGCGGCGGTGGAACGGGCGCGGCGCTACATCATCGACGGCGACGTGATGCAAGTGGTGCTCTCCCAACGCCTCATGGCCCCTTTTTCCGCCCCGCCGCTGGACCTCTACCGTGCCTTGAGGGCCACCAATCCCTCACCCTACATGTACTTTCTCGATCTGGGCGAGTTCCACATCGTCGGCTCCTCCCCCGAGATCCTGGTGCGCCTGGAGGGCGGTGAGGTCACCGTCCGCCCCATCGCCGGCACCCGCCGCCGCGGACGGGACGAGGCCGAAGACCGCGCCCTGGAGGAAGAACTCCTCTCCGATCCCAAGGAGATCGCCGAACACGTGATGCTCATCGATCTGGGACGCAACGACGTCGGCCGCGTCGCCGAAACCGGCTCAGTGCGCCTCACCGAACGGATGGTCATCGAGCGCTACTCCCACGTGATGCACATCGTCTCCAACGTCACCGGCCGTCTCAAAGACGGCCTCGGCGCCATGGACGTCCTGCGTGCCACCTTCCCCGCCGGCACGGTGAGCGGCGCCCCCAAGGTCCGCGCCATGGAGATCATCGACGAGCTGGAAACGGTGAAACGCGGCATCTACGCCGGTGCCGTGGGCTATTTGGGCTGGTCTGGCAACATGGACACCGCGATCGCCATCCGCACCGCCGTGATCAAGGACGGCACCCTCCACCTCCAGGCCGGCGCCGGTGTGGTCTACGACTCTCAGCCGGCCCTGGAATGGAAAGAAACCATGAACAAGGCCCGCGCGGTGATCCAGGCCGCCCGCTGGGCCTGCACCGGCGTGGACCGCGGCGAGGATTGCTAATCCCCGCCCTCACGTGCCGCACGACGGAACACCGTGCCATGGCACTTGGGACAGGGCGGGATGCGACCGGCCCGCGTGAAATGCAACCGCTCACCACAAGCGACGCACACCAACACTCCCGGTCCGGTGACCTCCCCGGTATGCCACTCGGCCATTTCCTCGAGCTGCTCCTGGAACAGGATCAGCTCCACCCGTGACTGATCCACCGCCTGGCGGAACCACTCCAGGAACTCCTGCTCCAGCAACGCCAGATCCAAAGCCAGCCAGTCCACCAGATCACGGCCGGCCTCCTTGAGATAATCCGCGGCATGAAGCAGATCGCGGCGCAGCCATGCCCCCACCTGCTCCGCCTCCTCCCGAGTGAGCTCCCCCAACTCCACCGCCTTGGCCTTGGCCCGCTCCAGGGCCTCATGCAAGCGAGACTCGTGTTTTTCCTCCTTTGACTCGTCCTCATGCAAATGCCGGCGCACCCGCTCCAGCATACGCTCATAACCGTGGACCAAATGGTCCTTCTCCCCATCCTGCCGTGTCCGATTTCGTTGCGACATGTGCCATCCCGTCGATGTGTACCGACCCTTAAGGATAAATGGCTGGCCGGCGGCGTGCAGGTTAAAATAGCGCCCCTTTTCCCCAGCAACGAAGAAGGCCCATGCGACCCGACTACCACCCGCAACAGCTGGAGGCGCAAGTCCAGCGCCGTTGGCAGGAACACGGCGCCTTCCGCGCCGAGGAAAACGCCCCCCGGGAGAGAAAGTTCTACTGCCTCTCCATGTTCCCCTACCCCTCTGGGCGGTTGCACATGGGCCACGTGCGCAACTACACCATCGGCGACGTCATCGCCCGCCACCAGCGCATGCGGGGAAAAAACGTCCTCCAGCCCATGGGCTGGGACGCCTTCGGCCTGCCGGCGGAGAACGCCGCCATCAAACACGGCGTGCCACCGGCCAAATGGACGCGGGAGAACATCGACTACATGCGCGGCCAGTTGCAGCGGCTGGGCTTCGCCTACGACTGGTCACGGGAGATCGCCACCTGCGATCCCGACTACTACCGCTGGGAACAATGGTTCTTCACCCGGCTGGTGGAGAAGGGCCTGGCCTACAAAAAGACCGCCCCGGTGAACTGGTGCCCCCACGACCAGACCGTGCTCGCCAACGAACAGGTCATCGACGGCCGCTGCTGGCGCTGCGACACCGAGGTGGAACGCCGCGAGATCCCCCAGTGGTTCCTCAAGATCACCGCTTACGCCGACGAGCTGCTGGAAGGGCTGGAACAACTGGACGGCTGGCCCGAGGCGGTCAAGGCCATGCAACGCAACTGGATCGGCCGTTCCGAGGGCCTGGAGATCGACTTCCCCGTAGAAGGAAACGGCAAACTCACCGTCTACACCACCCGCCCCGACACCCTCATGGGCGTCACCTACCTGGTGGTGGCCGCCGAACACCCCCTGGCTCGCAAAGCCGCCGAGAACGATCCCGAGCTGGCCGCCTTCATCGAGGAATGCCGCCGCACCCAGGTGGCCGAGGCCGCCCTGGAGACGATGGAAAAGCGCGGCATGCCCACCGGCCTCAGCGCCCGTCACCCCGTCACCGGGGAACCCATCCCCGTGTGGGTGGGCAATTACGTGCTCATGGGCTACGGCACCGGCGCGGTGATGGCCGTCCCCGCCCACGATCAGCGCGACTGGGAATTCGCCCACCGCTACCGGCTGCCCATCCGCCAAGTGATCGCCCCCGGTGAGGGCGGTGAAGTGGACCTGGAGACCGGCGCCCACACCGAAAAGGGGGTGTTGGTGAACTCCGGCCCCTTCACCGGCCTGGACTTCGACGCCGCCTTCGAGGCCATCGCCCGCTTCCTGGAGGAGAAGGGCCTGGGCCGACGGCGGGTCAACTACCGCCTGCGCGACTGGGGGGTCTCCCGCCAGCGCTACTGGGGCTGCCCCATCCCCATCATCGAATGCCCCCGCTGCGGCTCGGTCCCCGTCCCCGAGGACCAGCTCCCCGTGCGCCTGCCCGAAGCGGTGGAACTCACCGGCGAGGGCTCGCCCCTGGCCCGCCTTGAGGACTTCGTCCACACCACCTGCCCCCGCTGCGGCGGCGAGGCGCGGCGAGAGACCGACACCTTCGACACCTTCATGGAGTCCTCCTGGTACTACGCCCGCTTCACCTGTCCCGACAACGACCAGGCCATGCTGGATTCGCGCGCCGACTACTGGCTGCCTGTGGACCAGTACATCGGCGGCATCGAACACGCCATCCTCCACCTGCTCTACGCCCGCTTCTTCCACAAACTGATGCGCGACTTCGGCCTGGTGCACTCCGACGAGCCCTTCCAGCGCCTCCTCACCCAGGGCATGGTGCTCAAGGACGGCGCCAAGATGTCCAAATCCAAGGGCAACACCGTCGATCCCCAGGCGATGATCGAGCGCTACGGCGCCGACACCGTGCGCCTGTTCATCATCTTCGCCGCCCCTCCCGAACAATCGCTGGAATGGTCCGACGCCGGGGTGGAGGGAGCCCACCGCTTCCTCAAACGCCTGTGGAAGGCGGTACACGAGCACATCCAGGCCGGCCCCACCGAGCCCCTCGACCCCGCCGCCCTGGAGAAATCCCACAAAGACCTGCGCCGGCTCACCCACCAGACCATCGCCAAGGCCAGCGACGACATCGGCCGCCGCCACGCCTTCAACACCGCGGTGGCCGCGGTGATGGAACTGCTCAACGCCGTGGGTCGCCACCGCGGCGAGGCCCCGCAAGACCGTGCCGTGCGCCAGGAGGCCCTGGAGGCCGCCGTCCTGCTGCTGGCCCCCATCACCCCCCACATCTGCCAGGCCCTGTGGGAAGCCCTGGGCCACGAGGGCCTGGTGGCCGACGCCCCCTGGCCCGAGGCCGACCCCCAGGCCCTGGTCAGCGACACCCTCACCCTGGTGGTCCAAGTCAACGGCAAACGCCGGGCCGAGATCCAAGTCCCCGCCGAGGCCGACCGCGAGGCCATCGAGGCCGCCGCCCTGGCCGACCCCAACGTCCAGCGCCACATCGTGGGCAAGACCGTCCGCAAGGTGATCGTGGTCCCCAAACGGCTGGTGAACCTGGTGGTAGGATGAGGCGGGCCCTGGCTCTCGCCCTCCTGGCCCTACTGCTCTCCGGCTGCGGCTTCCAGCTCCGCGGCCTCCACGGCGGCGAGGCGGTGGCCTTCGCCGCCGACCCCGCCGCCTCCCCCGAGGCCCTCTCCGCCCTGCGCCGGGCCGGGCTGGTCTTCCGCAGCGACGCCCCGCGGATCCTCCTGGTCCGCGCCCCCCGCTGGCAGCGACAGACCGTCAGCGTGGACAGCGCTGGCCGCCCCTTGGGCCACCGCCTGTCCCTCATCCTCGACTACCGTATTCGCAGCCCCGACGGCCGAACCCTCGCCGCCGGCCGGCTGCAACTGTTTCGCGATTATATTTCCGCCCCCGAAGAGGCACTGTCCCAAGAGGCCCAGGAGACCCCTCTACGGGAGGCCCTGTGGCGCGAGGCCGCCGAACGGCTGCGCCAGGAGGCCACGCCATGAAGCTGCGGCCGGAACAACTGGAAGACCACCTGCGCCGCGGCCCCGTGGCCCCGGTATACCTCATCAGCGGCGACGAACCCCTGCTGGTGGCCGAGGCCGCCGACACCATCCGTGCCGCCGCCCGTGCCGCCGGCTACCAGGAACGCCACGTCCTCCACGTGGAAGCCGGTTTCGACTGGGGCACGCTGCACGCCGAAGGCAACGCCCTCTCCCTGTTCGCCAGCCGCCGCATCCTGGAACTGCGGCTGGCCAGCGCCAAGCCCGGCGAGACCGGCGCCCGCGCCCTCTGTGACTACTGCGCCGACCCCAACCCCGACACCCTGCTGTTGATCACCGCCCCCAAACTGGACCGTCAGGCCAGTGCCAGCCGCTGGCACAAGGCCATCGACGCCGCCGGGGTGGTGATCCCCGTCTGGCCCATCGCCCCCCGGGAGCTTCCCGGCTGGATCGAGCGCCGGCTCCGCTCCCGCGGACTGCGAGCCACCCCCGAGGCGGTGACCGCCCTGGCCGAACGGGTGGAGGGCAACCTGCTGGCCGCCGCCCAAGAGATCGAAAAACTCACCATCCTCGCCCCCGAGGGCCGAGTGGACCTCGACCTGGTGTTGGAAGTGGTGGCCGACAGCGCCCGCCACGATATCTTCCAGCTCACCGAGGCCCTGCTCGCCGGCGAACTCCCCCGCGCCCTGCGCATCCTCCGCAGCCTGCGGGAGAGCGGCGAGGAGCCGGTGAAGATCGTCTGGCTGATCGAACGCGAACTGGAACTGCTGGCCCGGCTCCACGCCCTGCGCCGTCACCACACCCCGCGGGCACAGATCCTCAAGGCCCTGCGACTGTGGGACGCCCGCCTGCGCCCCCTGGAAGCGGCCCTGCCCCGGCTGGCCCCGCGCCTGCCCCGCCTCATCGCCCACACCGCCCGCCTCGATCGCCTGGCCAAGGGCCAGGAAGCAGGCAACACCTGGGACGAACTGGTACAATTGGCCCTCGAATTCCGCCCCGCATCATCCCGAGGCCGCCATGGAGCACGACATCCAACGCACCCTGCTTGAGATGGGCGAACGCGCCCGTAGCGCCGCCCGCGTCCTCGCCGCCCAACCCACCGCCACCAAGAACAACGCCCTGGAGGCCATCGCCCAGGCCCTGGAGGACGCCCGCGCCGCCATCAGCGCCGCCAACGAAGAGGACCTGGCCCAAGGCCGTGAGAACGGCCTGGACGAAGCCCTGCTCGACCGCCTGGCCCTCACCCCGGCGCGCCTGGAACAGATGATCGAAGGGGTGCGCCAGATCGCCACCCTCCCCGACCCGGTGGGCGAAATCCGCGAACTGCGCTACCGACCCTCCGGCATCCAGGTGGGCAAGATGCGCGTCCCCCTGGGGGTGGTGGGCATCATCTACGAATCCCGCCCCAACGTCACCGTGGACGCCGCCGCCCTGTGCCTCAAATCGGGCAATGCCGCCATCCTCCGCGGCGGCTCCGAGGCCCTGCGCTCCAACCTCGCCATCGGCGAGGCCATCGAACGCGGCCTGCGCGAGGCCGGCCTGCCCGGCGAGGCGGTGCAGATCATCAAGACCGCCGACCGCGCCGCCGTGGGCGTCCTGCTGACCATGGATCGCCACGTGGACGTCATCATCCCCCGCGGCGGACGCGGGCTCATCGAACGGGTCTCTGCCGAGGCCCGCATGCCGGTGATCAAACACCTCGACGGCATCTGTCACGTCTACATCGACGACCGCGCCGACGAGGCCAAGGCCATCGCCATCGCCGACAACGCCAAGACCCACCGCTACGGAGTCTGCAACGCCATGGAGACCCTGCTGGTGGCCGAAGGCGTCGCCGAACGGGTCCTGCCACCGCTGGCCGCCATCTACCGCGACAAGGGCGTGGAGCTGCGCGGCTGCCCCCGCGCCTTGGCGATCCTCGGCGACGCCGCCGTCCCCGCCGACGAGGCCGACTGGGACAGCGAGTACCTCGCCCCCATCCTCGCCATCCGCGTGGTGGACGGCCTGGACCAGGCCATCGAACACATCAACCGCCACGGCTCCGGTCACACCGACGCCATCGTCACCCAAGACTACGGCCGTGCCCGGCGCTTCCTGGCCGAAGTGGACTCCAGCTCGGTGATGGTCAACGCCTCCACCCGCTTCGCCGACGGTTTCGAATACGGCCTGGGCGCCGAGATCGGCATCAGCACCGACAAATTCCACGCCCGCGGGCCGGTGGGCCTGGAAGGCCTCACCTCCGAGAAATGGATCGTCCTCGGCGACGGCCACATCCGCCAGTGAGGGGCGTTTGAGCGAGGCCCCTCTCCGCCCCATCGGCGTCTTCGGCGGTACCTTCGACCCGGTGCACTTCGGCCACCTGCGAGTGGCCTGGGAATGCGCCGAGGCCGTGAACCTGGAGCGGGTACACATGATCCCCGCCGCCACCCCGCCTCACCGCCGTCCACCCCAGGCCGACGACCTCACCCGGGCCGCCATGCTCCGCGCCGCCCTCACCGGCCAGGAACGGCTGGTGATGGACGACCGCGAACTGCTGCGGGGCGGGATCTCCTACACCGTGGACACCCTGGAAACATTACGCAACGAACTCGGAGACCAGCCGCTGTGTCTCATCCTCGGCACCGATGCCTTCCTCGGGCTGCCCCAGTGGCACCGATGGGAGGAGATCATCGAGCTGGCCCACTTGGTGATCGCCCACCGTCCGGGCTGGACCCTGCCCGGCGACGGCCCCCTGGCCCCCTGGCTGCAGGCACACCACCGCCACGAGGCCACGGCACTGCATCACGCACCCGCCGGGTTCATCCATAGCGTGGAAGTGACCCAGCTCGACATCTCCGCCTCCCGCATCCGCGCCCTGGTGGCCCAAGGCCGCGAACCCCGTTATCTGATACCGGAGAGCGTATGGAACATCATCCAACTCCGCGGACTCTACCGCAAAGCGACGACACCATGACCCTCGACAGCGACGCCCTCAAACACCTGGTCATCGAGGCGCTGGACGACCTCAAGGCCGAAGACATCGTCGCCCTGGACGTGCGTGGCCAGAGCGACGTCACCGACATCATCGTCATCGCCAGCGCCACCTCCCAGCGGCAAGCGAAGGCCCTGGCGCAACACGTGGTGGAACAGGCCAAGGCCGCCGGCGTCCGCCCCCTGGGCACCGAAGGCGAACAAGACGCCGAATGGGTGCTGGTGGACCTGGGCGATGTCGTGGTCCACGTCATGCAACCGCAGCTGCGCGACTACTACCAGCTCGAACGCCTGTGGGGCGGCGAACCGCCGCACAGCCACCAGGGCGGCCACTGAGGTGCGCCTGAAACTGGTGGCCGTGGGCCGGCGCATGCCCTCCTGGGTGGAGGCCGGGGTGGAGGACTACCGCCGCCGCTTCAGTGGCGGCTGCACCCTGGAAATCGTCCCCGTCGAGGCCGCCCCCCGGCGCAAGACCACCGATCTCGGCCGCGCCAAGGCCGAAGAGGGCGCCCGTCTGCTCAAGGCCGCCGAGGGCTGCCACAAGATCGCCCTGGACATCCGCGGCCGCCCCTGGAGCACCGAAGAACTGGCCGAACGCCTGGACCACTGGATCCGGCACGGCACCGACACCGCCCTGATCATCGGCGGTGCCGACGGCCTCGACCCGGCGACCCTGGCCGCCTGCCCGGAGCACTGGTCATTGGGTCCCCTCACCCTGCCCCACCCCCTGGTGCGACTCATCGTCAGCGAACAACTCTACCGTGCCTGGTCCCTGCGCCAGGGCCACCCCTACCACCGTGGCGCCCCATGACCCCCCCGCGGCTCTACCTCGCCTCCCGCTCCCCACGCCGCCGGGAACTCCTCTCCCGCCTCGGCGTCCCCTTCGAGCCCCTGCCGGTGGAAGTGGACGAACACCCCCGCCCCGATGAACGCCCCGAGGACTACGTCCTCCGGCTGTCCACCGACAAGGCCCGAGTGGGCCGCCAGACCCTGCCCCCCGGGGATCCCAGCTGGGTACTGGGCTCGGACACCTGCGTCGTCCTCGACGGCGCCATCCTCGGCAAACCGCGCGACCGCGAACACGGTCTTGAGCTGCTGGAACGCCTCAGCGGTCGGGTCCACGAGGTCCTCACCGCCGTCGCCCTGGTGGACGAGACCCGCACCCTCACCACCCTGGTCCGCTCCCGGGTGGCCCTGCGCCCCACCACCGCGCTGGAGCGCCAAGCCTACTGGGCCAGTGGTGAACCGGCCGACAAGGCCGGGGGCTACGCCATCCAAGGTCTGGGGGCCGCCTTGGTCACCCACCTCGACGGCGACTGGACCGCGGTGATGGGCCTGCCGCTGGCCGCCACCCACGCCCTGCTCAGACAGGCCGGCCTCCCCACCGCCCTCGAGCTGCCGCCAACGTCCCCGGCAGGCTAAAATCCCCCCATGAGCGAAGAGATCCTCATCAACGTCACCCCGCAAGAGACCCGCGTGGCGGTGGTGGAAAACGGCGTCCTCCAGGAGATCTTCATCGAACGCGCCCGTCGCCGCGGGCTGGTGGGCAACATCTACAAAGGCCGGGTGCAACGCGTACTCCCCGGCATGCAAGCCGCCTTCATCGACATCGGCCTGGAACGGGCCGCCTTCCTCCACGCCTCCGACATCTATCACGAGATCCCCAACGGCGAGAACGGCGAGGGCAACGGCCGCCACACCCCCAACATCACCGAACTGCTGCGCGAAGGCCAAGACATCCTGGTCCAAGTGATCAAAGACCCCCTGGGCAGCAAAGGGGCGCGGCTCACCACCCACATCACCATCCCCGCCCGCTTCCTGGTCCTCATGCCCTTCGCCTCCAATGTCGGCGTCTCCCAGAAGATCGAGGACCCCGAGGAGCGCAACCGCCTGCGGGAACTGGTGCTCGCCGCCCGGGGGGAAGACGAGCGCACCGGCTACATCGTCCGCACCGCCGCCGAAGGCATCGGCGAGGCCGCGGTGAGCAACGACATGGCCTATCTCAAGCGGGTCTGGGCCGAGATCAAACAACGCGCCGCCCTCACCCAGCCGGGCCACATCGTCCACGAAGACCTGCCGCTGGCCATGCGCGCCATCCGTGACCTGGTGGACGACGAAGTGGAAAAGATCCGCATCGACTCCCGCGAGACCCACGAAAAAGTCACCCGCTTCGTGGAAAAATTCATCCCGCAACTGCGCGGTGGCATCGAATACTACGCCGGCCCGCGGCCCATCTTCGACCTCTACGGCATCGAAGACGAGATCCAGCGTGCCCTCTCCCCCCGCGTCCCCCTCAAATCCGGCGGCCACCTGGTCATCGACCAGACCGAGGCCATGACCACCATCGACGTCAACACCGGGGCCTTCGTCGGCCACCGCAACCTGGAAGAAACCATCTTCAAGACCAATCTCGAGGCCACCCAGGCCATTGCCCGGCAACTGCGGCTGCGCAACCTCGGCGGCATCATCATCATCGACTTCATCGACATGGAAGACGAAGACCACAAACGCCAGGTGTTGCGCGCCCTGGAACAGGCCCTCTCCCGCGATCACGCCAAGACCCACATCAGCCAGGTCTCGCCGCTGGGGCTGGTGGAAATGACCCGCAAACGCTCGCGGGAATCCCTGGAACACGTGTTGTGTGAGACCTGCCCCACCTGCGCCGGCCGTGGCAGCGTCAAGACCCCCGAAACCGTCTGCTACGAGATCTTCCGGGAGATCCTGCGCGAAGTCCGTCAATTCGAGGTGGACCGGCTATTGGTCCTCGCCTCGCAAGAAGTCGTGGACCTCATCCTGGACGAGGAATCGGCCGCCCTGGCCGAGCTGGAAGACTTCATCGGCAAGCCGATCCAATTCCAGGTCGAGAGCCAATACACCCAAGAACAATACGACGTCGTCCTGGTGTAGCCGCCCATGCCCTCCCTCTCCTGGCCGCGACGGATGCTGCGCCTCCTCGGCCTGATCCTCGCCGGCCTGGTGATCGGCGCCGCCGTCCTGCTCACCCTGGCCCGCGCCACCCTCCCCTTCGCCGACACCCTGCGCCCCGAGATCGCCGCCTGGGCCGAAGGCGCCCTGGGTCAGGCCATCGACATCGGCCGGCTGGATGCCGACTGGCGGGGCATGGAACCCGGACTGATCCTCATCGACACCACCCTGGTGGACGAAACGGGGCAACCGCTGCTGCACCTGGAACGGGCCCGCATCGGCCTCGACCTCTGGGCCTCCCTACGCCGCCTCGCCCTGGTCCCCGGCCGCATCCACCTCAGCGGCCTGCGCCTGGCGGTGATCCGTGACGCCCAGGGCCGGCTCCACATCCGCGGCCTCGACCGTGGCCGACCGCGCGGCGAAGGCGGGCGCGACTTCGCCCGCTGGCTGCTCGGCCATAAACGCCTCACCGTGGAAGACAGCGAGATCCACTACCGTGACGAAAGCGCCGCCGACATCAACGAATGGACCTTCCGCCACGTCACCCTCGACCTGCGCAACCACCGCGGCCGTCACCTCATCGACGCCACCCTCGCCCTCCCCTACCGCATGGGCCACGGCCTCGACCTCGCCCTGGAACTCCAAGGCGACGTCCTCAGCGCCCACCGTTGGAGCGGCCGCGGCTACCTCAGCATCCGCGGCCTGCGCCTGGAACGACTCCCTGCCCAATGGCGCGACCTCCCCCTGCGCATCGACGGTGGCCGACTGGAAAGCCAACTGTGGGCCTGGTGGGAAAACGGCCGTCTCCAGCGCCTCAACGGCACCCTCGAGCTCCACGAGCTGATTCTGCTACGACAACGGGACCGGCGCGTGCTGCGCATCGAAGAAGCCGGCGGCGTCATCGACTGGCAAGGCGAAGCCAACGGTCGTTGGTGGCTGGCGGCCCAGCGGCTGCGACTGCGCACCGAGATCCGAGACACCCCCCCCAGCCGCCTGTGGATCCACCACCGCCCCGGCGACGCCCATCAGCCCCCCCGGTGGGAACTGGCCCTGGACCACCTCCACCTGGAAGACTTGGTACGCATCGGCCGCTTCAGCGAGCGCCTCCCCCCGCCGCTGGAAACCGCTCTCCACCGCCTGCGCCCCCGCGGCCGCCTCGACGACCTGCGCCTCACCGCCGAACGCCATCGAGACCAATGGCGCTACCAGCTCCAGGCCAGCGTGCACGGGCTGCGCAACCACCCCTGGCAATGGATCCCCGGCAGCGACGGCGTCGACGGCGAGATCCGCCTGAGCGAACGCGGCGGCGCGGCCCGACTCCAAGGCCGGCGCCTGCGCCTCGACCTCGAACGCCTCTACGACCGCCCCCTCCCCCTCACCCGGTTACAGGCCGAAGTCCACTGGCGGCGCGCCCCCCGTGCCTGGGTGGTGGACATCACCAACCTGCACGGCGAAAACCGTTACCTCGCCCTCGCCGCCCACCTGCGTCTCAACCTCCCCACCGACGGTCGCTCCCCGCGGCTGATCCTCGGCACCCGCCTGCGCCTGCCCAACCCCGACCACCTGCGCGACCACCTCCCCACCCGTCTGCTCGCCCCCGGCCTGCGTGACTGGCTGGACCAGGCCCTGCACGCCGGCGCCATCGAAGACGGCGAGATCCTCTACCTCGGCCGCACCCACCAATTCCCCTTCCGTGAAGACCAAGGCCGCCTCGCCATCCAGCTACGGCTCACCCAAGGCCGGCTCACCCCCGCCCCCGGCTGGCCCCGCATCGACGCCATCCAAGGCCACCTGGCGATCGACCACCGCCGGCTGTGGCTGCACTCCGCCTCCGGCCGCATTTACCGCAGTCGCCTGCACGACGTCGAGGTCACCCTCCCCGAGCTTGGCGCCCCGGAACAACGCCTGGAAATCCAAGGCCGGGTGAACAGCGACGCCGCCGACGTGCTGCGCTACCTGCACCAAAGCCCGCTGGAAGAGGCCTTCGCCTCCGCCCTCCACCCCTTCGAGGCCCAAGGCCCGCTGCGGCTGCGCCTCGGCTTGGTCATCCCCCTCCACGACGCCGAAGTGACCGTGGACGGCCACGCCCGCCTCGACGGCGTCCGCCTGCGCTCCGAACTCTACGCCGTGGACCTGCAAGCGCTGCGCGGACCGTTGCGGTTCGACCAACGCGGCATCGCCTCCCCCGGTCTCCAGGGGCGCCAGGACGGGCTGCCGCTGGAACTGGCCCTGGAGACCGAGGACCACCCCCACCGGCTGCACATCGACGGCCACGGCCGCATCCACCGCGAGGCCCTGCGCCTGCTGCTGGCCCGCTACAGCGACTACCCCCACTGGGCGGACTACACTGCCGGCCAGACCCGCTGGTCGGGACGCCTCACCCTACCCCTGTCCGAGGACGACCCCAGTCCACCGCGACTCACCCTCCATTCCAACCTCCAAGGACTGGCCGTCACCCTGCCCGCCCCTCTGGCCAAGCCCTCGGACCGGCGCATCCCCTTCGGCCTCACCATGGAACTGGGTGAAGAAGAACGCCGTCTCGGCATCGACTACGGCGAGCTGCGCGCCCTGCTCGAACTACGCCGTGAAGGCGAAGACTTCCACCTGCACCGCGGCGCGGTGGGCCTCGGCCGCCAACCGCGCCTCCCCGACGAAGACGGCCTGTGGTTCACCGGCCACCTCCCCTACTTCTCCTGGAGCGCCTGGTCCCGAGTCCTGTTCCCCGAGGACGGCCGCCCCCCCCTGTTCCCCGACGAAGGCAGCGCCACCCTCGGCCAGTACTACGACATCACCCTGGACGAACTGGAAGTCTTCGATTTCCGCTTCCAAGACGTCGCCCTGCAAGCCGCCGACTCCGCCCAGGGGTGGACCATCCACACCCGCGGCCCGCGCC
>JALSHN010000299.1 GCA_026982215.1 Gammaproteobacteria bacterium | reverse complement strand
TTCGGGGCCCCGCTTGCGTTGGGGGGTCAGAGGTAGGTGACCATCTCCCCCAGGGGGCGTCGCGGGGTGGGTTCGGGTAGCTCGGCGGGGTATCCCAGGCTGAGCAGGGCCACCGGGACGAGGTGGTCGGGGGCGTTCACCACCGCGCGTACCGCGTCTTCGTCGAAATGCCCCACCCAGGTGGAGCCCAGACCGGCGGCTACGGCGGCCAGTTGGGCATAGGCGGCAGCGATGGTGGCGTCCTGCAGGGCGTAGAGGCCGCGGCCTCTGTCGCCATATTCCTCGGCGGAGCGTTCGGGGTCGGCACAGAACACCAGGCAGGCGGGGGCCTCGGCGAGGAAGGCCTGATTTTGGGCGGCCCGGGACAGGGCCCGGCGGTGCTCGGCCTCGGTCACCGCGTAGATGTGATAGGACTGGAGGTCACCGGCGGAGGGGGCGGCGCAGGCCATTTCCAGGATGGCGTGCAGTTTTTCCCGTTCCACCGGCATGTCGCTTTGATAGTGGCGGATGGAGTGGCGGTGGCGGACGGTGGTGAAGAAGTCCCACATGGTTCACTCTCCCTTGCCGCCCCCAGGGGCGGGATTGAGGGCGCGGATCCGGGCGGTGTCTTCGGCCAGGTCGTCGAGCTCCAGGGCCTGGTAGGCCGATTCCAGGATCGCCAGCGCCGGGTATTGCGCCGGGGTACGGGGCAGTTGTTGCAGCAGATAGATGACGCGGTCGGCGGCGGCCACATAAGCGCCGCGGCGCAGGTAGAAGTCGGCCACGTGGAGTTCGTGGCGGGCCAGGAGGTTGCGCAGGTAGATCAGCCGTTGCAGGGCGTCGGCGGCATAGGGGCTGTCGGGGTGCTCGCGGACGACTTCGGCGAAGTAGCGGAAGGCGCGGCGGGCGGATTCGGGATCGCGGTCGGCGGGGTCCAGGCCCAGCCACCGGTCCACCCCGGAGTGGATACGCTGGAACAGCACGACGCCCTGAAGGTAGCGAGCGTAGTCGATACGTGGGTGACGGGGGTAGAGGTTGATGAAACGGTCCAAGGTGGCGATGGCCGATTCGGGTTCGTCGTAACGGTAGTAGGCGTAGGCGATTTCCAGCAGGGCCTGCTGGGCGTAGATCCCGAAGGGAAAGCGGGCCTCCAGTGCTTCCAATCGGGATATGGCTGTTTCATAATCCCCCGCCTTCATGGCCGAGCGGGCCTCGCGCAGCATGCGTTGGGCATCGCGTTCGCTGAGGGCTTCTGCCGGGGCCGCCGTCTCGCCGTGTCCGCCCGCATGGGTGTGGTGATCGCCACCGGTGGTGGCGCAGCCGCCCAGGATGAGCGCTGCGGTGAGGATGCCGAGGGACAGTGGTTTCATGCGGGGCCTCGTCGCTGTGTGGGCGCGGTGTCCGGGACGGGTGGAAACGGCGGCCATTATAACCCTGCTATTCCTAAAGGCGCGATTTGCAGCAGACTCCTTCTTCCGAGCTTTTCCGTTTCACCATCGATGCGCCGTTGCACGGACTGCGGCTGGATCAGGCGCTGGCGCGGCTGTGCCCGCAATATTCACGTTCCCGTCTGAGTCGTTGGATCAAGGACGGTCGAGTGACCCTGGCGGGGGCGGTGTGCCGCCAGCCACGGCGAGTGGTGAAGCTCGGTGAGACGGTGGTGTTGGTGCCGGAGACGGCCTCCTCGGTGCCCGAGCGTTGGTTGCCGGAGGCGCTGCCTTTGCAAATCCTCCATGAGGATGAGGCCCTGCTGGTGGTGGACAAGCCCGCCGGCTTGGTGGTGCATCCGGCGGCGGGGCATGCGGGGGGGACGTTGGTGAATGCCTTGCTGCATCATCACCCGCCTTTGGAGGCCCTGCCCCGGGCGGGGATCGTCCACCGCCTGGACAAGGACACCACCGGCCTCATGGTGGTGGCCAAGACCTTGGAGGCCCATGCGGCGCTGGTGGCTGCGCTCCAGGCCCGTG
>JALSHN010000298.1 GCA_026982215.1 Gammaproteobacteria bacterium | reverse complement strand
AGAGTCGTGGCACGCAAAACCCCCATAGAGCGCTATCGCAACATCGGCATCATGGCGCACATCGATGCCGGCAAGACCACCACCACCGAGCGGGTGCTGTTCTATACCGGCATGTCCCACAAGATCGGTGAGGTCCATGATGGCGCCGCCACCATGGACTGGATGGAGCAGGAGCGCGAGCGCGGCATCACCATCACTTCCGCGGCCACCACCTGCTTCTGGTCGGGCATGGACCGTCAGTATCCCGAGCACCGTATCAACATCATCGATACCCCCGGGCACGTGGACTTCACCATCGAAGTGGAGCGTTCCCTGCGGGTGCTGGATGGTTCGGTGGCGGTGTTCTGTGCCGTCGGCGGGGTCGAGCCTCAATCCGAGACCGTCTGGCGTCAAGCCAACAAATACGGTGTGCCGCGCATCGCCTTCGTCAACAAGATGGACCGCGCCGGCGCCAATTTCCTGCGGGTGGTGGAGCAGATCAAGACCCGCCTGGGCGGCAACCCTATTCCGGTGCAGCTTCCCATCGGCGCCGAAGAGGACTTTGCCGGTGTCATCGATCTGGTCCGCATGCGGGCGATCTACTGGAATGAAGAAGACCGTGGCATGACCTACAAGGCCGAGGAGATCCCGGCCGAGCTCGCCGATGCCGCCCAGGAATGGCATGAGAAGATGGTGGAAGCGGCCGCCGAGGCCGACGAAGAGTTGATGGAGAAGTATCTCGAGGGTGGCGAGCTCACCCCCGAGGAGATTCGCAAAGGGCTGCGCATCCGTACCCTCTCCAATGAGATCGTGCCTTGCCTGTGCGGTTCCGCCTTCAAGAACAAAGGCGTGCAGGCGATGCTGGATGCGGTGATCGACTACCTGCCGAGCCCCGTAGACGTGCCGGCCATCAAGGGCACTCTGGACGACGAGGCGCATACCCCGGTGGAGCGCCATGCCTCCGACGACGAGCCCTTCGCTGCCCTGGCCTTCAAGATCGCCACCGACCCCTTCGTGGGGACCCTCACCTTCTTCCGGGTCTATTCCGGTGTGCTCAGCTCCGGGGACACCATCTACAACTCCACCAAGGGTAAGCGTGAGCGTGTTGGCCGTATCGTGCAGATGCATGCCAACCATCGCGAGGAGATCAAAGAGGTGCGTGCCGGTGATATCGCCGCCGCGGTGGGGCTGAAGGACGTGGTCACCGGTGACACCCTCTGTGATCCCCAGAACATCGTCGTCCTCGAGCGCATGGAGTTCCCTGAGCCGGTGATCTCGGTGGCTATCGAGCCCAAGACCAAAGGCGATCAGGAAAAGATGGGGCTGGCCCTGGCCAAGCTGGCGCAGGAGGATCCGTCCTTCCGGGTGCACACCGACGAGGAGTCGGGGCAGACGATCATCTCCGGCATGGGTGAGTTGCATCTGGAGATCATCGTCGATCGTCTGCGTCGGGAGTTCAAGGTGGATGCTAATGTCGGCGCCCCCCAGGTGGCCTATCGTGAGACCATTCGCAAGACTGTGGAACAGGAAGGCAAGTTCGTCCGCCAGACGGGTGGTCGCGGTCAGTACGGTCATGTGGTCATCCGCATCGAACCTCTGGAGCAAGGGGGGGGTTACGAGTTCGAGAACGCCATCGTCGGTGGTGTGATCCCCAAGGAATACATCCCTGCGGTGGACAAGGGGATCCAGGAACAGGCCGAGAATGGTGTGCTGGCCGGTTATCCGGTGGTGGACTTCAAGGTCACCCTGTTCGATGGCTCCTACCACGACGTGGATTCCTCGGAAATGGCCTTCAAGATCGCCGGTTCCATGGCCTTCAAGGAGGGGGCGCTGAAGGCGGATCCGGTGCTGCTCGAGCCCATCATGAAGGTGGAGGTGCTCACCCCCGAGGAGTACATGGGTGACGTGATGGGTGACCTCAACCGCCGTCGCGGCATCGTTCAGGGCATGGACGACGCGCCCACCGGCAAGCAGATC
>JALSHN010000297.1 GCA_026982215.1 Gammaproteobacteria bacterium | reverse complement strand
TCGTAAAGGCAAATCGGGCCGATCATCCTGTTGCCACGATGTGCCGGCTGCACACATTCCACGAACGGGCTCTCAGTGTGGCTGAAGCGTCCTGAGTCGGCCAGGGCGCGGCGGGATGCCGAGCTGGCCGACAAGGTAGAGGCGATCCACTCGCGCTCTCGTGGGACCTATGGTGCCCCTCGAATCCACGCCGAACTGCGTGCTGAGGGCGAGCAGGTCAGCCGCAAGCGGGTGGTGCGGCTGATGAAGGCCAGGAGCCTGGAGGGCACCAGCCGCCGCAAGGGTTGTCGCACGGCGTCCCGCGACGAGGCAACTCGACCAGCGCCGGACCTAGTGGAGCGGGCATTTGCCGCCGAGACCCCGCCCGCTTCCTTCTACCGAAGCTGTTTCTACACGACCCGCTGGATGAGCCCGGCTCGATCAATCTCCTTGCGGCTCATCGTAATGTGCTCCTCTGCCACGCCTCCCCCTGAAACCAAAAGGGGACAGCCCTACTGTTTTGGGCTCAGGACAAGGCTTGGAATTGCGTCGCGCCCGACGATCCCTTAGACTCATGCCGAATTCCGAGTAAATACCCCGGAAATTCCTTTCCGCAATCTCCCTGATCCAGAAAAACCTAAGGAGTCAACGACATGGAACACAAACTTCCCGAACTTCCCTATGCCATGGATGCCCTGGAGCCCCACATCTCCAAGGAGACCCTGGAATACCACTACGGCAAACACCACGCGACTTACGTCACCAACCTCAACAACCTGATCAAGGGCACCGAATTCGAGGACATGCCCCTGGAAGAGATCGTCAAGAAGTCTTCCGGCGGCATCTTCAACAATGCCGCCCAAGTGTGGAACCACACCTTCTACTGGAACGGGATGTCCCCCAACGGCGGTGGCGAGCCCACCGGTGCCCTGGCCGAGGCCATCCAGCGCGATTTTGGTTCCTTCGAGGCCTTCAAAGAGAAATTCACCACCTCTGCCGCCACCAACTTCGGCTGCGGCTGGACCTGGCTGGTAAAGGGCACCGACGGTAAGCTGGCCATCGTCAACACCTCGGGGGCGGGCAACCCCATGGTGGACGGCGCCACGCCCCTGCTCACCGTGGACGTGTGGGAGCACGCCTACTACATCGATTACCGCAACGCCAGACCCAAGTACCTGGAAAACTTCTGGAAACTGGTCAACTGGGACTTCGTGGCCCAGAACCTCGGCTGACCGGCCCGGGAGCGGGTTTACCCCGTTCCCCCATTTCCAATAGAATCACTCGCACGGCGGTTCCCGCAATGGAACTGCCGTTTTGTTTTGGCAACCGAGACGAGACGATGAGCCAAGACCACCTCATGCCCACCTACGCCCGCCTGCCGGTGGCCTTCGAACGCGGCGAGGGTGTCTGGCTGTGGGACAGCGACGGCAAACGCTATCTGGACGCCCTCTCCGGGATCGGGGTCTGCAACCTCGGCCATGCCCACCCTGCCGTTGCCGAAGCGATCTGCGACCAGGCCAGCCGCTTGATCCACACCTCCAACCTCTACCGCATCCCGCTGCAAGAACACCTCGCGCAACGTCTGTGCGACCTCAGCGGCATGCAACGGGCCTTCTTCGCCAATTCCGGCGCCGAGGCCAATGAGGCCGCCATCAAGCTCGCCCGCCGCTACGGCCACCAACGGGGCATCGACACCCCCACCCTCATCGTCTGCGAGGGCAGTTTTCACGGCCGCACCCTGGCCACCCTCACCGCCACCGCCAATCGCAAGGCCCAGGCCGGCTTCGAGCCCCTGGTACACGGTTTCGTGCGGGTCCCCTTCGATGACCTCGCCGCGGTGGAAAACGCCGCCGAGACCCACCGTGACATCGTTGCCGTGCTGGTGGAACCCATCCAAGGCGAAGGCGGTGTCCGCCTTCCTTCCCCCGGCTACCTCGATGGCCTGCGCGAGCTGTGTAACCGCCACGGCTGGCTGTTGATCCTCGACGAAGTCCAAACCGGC
>JALSHN010000296.1 GCA_026982215.1 Gammaproteobacteria bacterium | reverse complement strand
AGGTGGCCAACTTCGAACTGCGCCTCGGCGACTGGTTCCAGCCCCTGGCCGGCGAGCGCTGCCATGTGGTATGCGCCAACCCGCCCTACGTCGCCCCCGACGACCCCCACCTGGGCCGCGACAGCCTGCCCTTCGAACCGCGCGAGGCCCTGGTGGCCGCCGACTCGGGCCTGGCCCAGTTGCGCCATCTGATCCACCATGCCCCCGCCCACCTCCACCCCGGTGGCTGGCTGCTGCTGGAGCATGGCGCCGAGCAAGGGCCGGCGGTGCGTGAACTGTTCCAGCAACACGGCTATGAGGCCATCGCCACCCTCCCCGACCTGGCCGGCATCGAGCGGGTCAGCCTGGGGCGACGGCCGGCGTGAGCGCCCCCGCGGGGGTGGCCGGAAAGAAAAACGGCGGGGGCATCCCCCGCCGCAGAGCACCGCGAAGATCGCGCCGCCTCAACCCCGCAGGTCGAAGCGGTCCAGCTCCATCACCTTGTGCCAGGCGGCGACGAAGTGGCGCAGGAAACGCTCCCGGTTGTCGTCCTGGGCGTAGAACTCGCACTGGGCCCGCAGTTGCGAGTTGGCGCCGAACACCAGGTCCACCCGGGTGGCGCTCCATTTGACGGCCCCGCCGGCACGTTCCAGCCCCTGATAGATCCCGGGGAGCTCAGGATGGGGCTGCCACTCCACGTCCATGTCCAGCAGGTTGACGAAGAAGTCGTTGTTCAGGGTGCCGGGACGTTCGGTGAACACCCCGTGGCGGCTGTCCTGGTAGGTGGCGCCCAGCACCCGCAACCCGCCCACCAGCACGGTCATCTCCGGCACGGTGAGGGTGAGCAGTTGCGCCCGGTCGATGAGCAGCCGCTCGGCGGGCAGATGCTCACAGCCGCGCCTGATGTAGTTGCGGAAGCCGTCGGCCAAGGGCTCGAGATGGGCGAAGGACTCGACATCGGTATGCTCCTGTCCGGCATCCACCCGACCCGGGGTGAATGGGACGCTGACTTCGAATCCGCCCCTTTTTGCCCCTTCTTCGATGGCTGCCGTCCCACCGAGAACGATCAAATCGGCCAGGGAAACCCGCTTTTTCCCACTTTGCCGGTCATTGAAGCCCTGCTGGATCTCGCCGAGCACCCGCAGCACCCGTTCCAGCCGCTGCGGCTGATTGACCTCCCAGTCCCGTTGCGGCGCCAGACGGATCCGGCCGCCGTTGGCGCCACCGCGCTTGTCGGAGCCGCGGAAGGTGGCGGCGGCGGACCAGGCGGTGTAGACCAGTTCAGCGATGCCGAGACCACTGGCGAGGATCTCGCCCTTGAGGGCGGCGATGTCGTCACCGTCGATGAGGTCGTGATCCCGTGCGGGCAACGGATCCTGCCACGGCAGGTCCTCCGCCGGCACCTCCGGGCCGAGGTAACGGGACTTGGGCCCCAGATCACGATGGGTGAGCTTGAACCAGGCACGGGCGAAGGCCTCTTCCAGGGCCTTGGGGTCGTCGAGGAAACGCCGTGAGATGGCGCCGTAGGCCGGGTCCATGCGCAACGCCAGATCGGTGGTGAGCATGATGGGGGCGTGGCGCTTGTCGGGATCGTGGGCATCGGGCACCCGGTCCTCGGGAGCGGGGTTCACCGCCACCCATTGCCAGGCCCCGGCGGGGCTCTTCTCCAGATTCCATTCGTATTTGTACAACAGCTCGAGAAAGCGGTTGTCCCATTGGGTGGGGGTGTCGGTCCAGGCGCCTTCCAGGCCGCTGGTGATGGTATCGGGGCCGTGGCCGCAACCATGGCGGTTCTTCCAGCCCAGCCCTTGTTGTTCCAGCGGGGCGGCCTCGGGTTCGGGGCCGAGGTTGTCGCCAGACGCGGCGCCGTGGGCCTTGCCGAAACTGTGGCCGCCGACGATGAGGGCGACGGTTTCTTCATCGTTCATGCCCATGCGGGCGAAGGCCTCGCGGATGTGGGCCGCCGCAGCCAGCACGTTGGGCTCGCCGCCGGGACCTTCGGGGTTGACGTAGATCAACCCCATGTGATCGGCGGCCAGGGGCTTTTGCAGCTCGCCGTCGTGGTGACGCTCGTCGGCCAGCCATTGCTCCTCCGGGCCCCAGTCGATGTCGAGCTCGGGCTCCCAGATGTCTTCCCGCCCGCCGGCGAAGCCGAAGGTCTTGAAGCCCATGGATTCCAGCGCCACGTTGCCGGCGAGGATCATCAGATCGGCCCAGGAGATGCGCTGACCGTATTTTTTCTTGATCGGCCACAAAAGCCGCCGGGCCTTGTCCAGGTTGGTGTTGTCGGGCCAGCTGTTCACCGGGGCGAAGCGCTGGTTGCCGGTGGCGCCACCGCCGCGGCCGTCGAAGACGCGGTAGGTGCCGGCGCTGTGCCAGGCCATGCGGATGAACAGCGGGCCGTAGTGGCCGTAGTCCGCCGGCCACCAGGGCTGGGAGTCGGTCATCAGCCGCCGCAGGTCTTCTTTGAGGGCGGCGTAGTCGAGTCCGGCGAAGGCCTCGCGGTAGTCGATGTCACCGTCGGGGCGCAGCGACGAGGGGTTCTGTTGCAGGAGCTTGAGATTGAGTTGCTCGGGCCACCAGCGGCGGACGACGTCGCCGCCTTGCAGGGTGTGTCGATGGGTATCGCCCGCCAGCGGGCATCCGTGGTGTTTCGCGTCCATGGCGTTTTCCTTGTGTTAGGGGTGGTCGATCGGCGCCCCGTGGCGGGGCACCGCGGGCACTATCGGCACAGGATGGAAAAACTTCAGACACCTCAGATGACGATCAGTTGGGCCTTGAGGGCACCGGCCTGTTTCAAGGCCTCGAGGATGGCCACCAGGTCGCCGGGGGCGGCGCCGACGCCGTTGACCGCGCGGACGATCTCGTCCAGCGACACCCCGGCCTCGAAGACGAACATGCGGTTCTTCTCCTGTTCGATCTCGATGTCGGTGCGCGGCACCACTTGGGTCTGTCCTTGGGAGAAGGGGGCGGGCTGACTGACCACCGGCTTGGCGGTGACCCGCACGGTGAGGTTGCCATGGGCCACGGCGGCGGGGGTGACGCGCACGTGGGAGCCGATGACCACGGTGCCGGTGCGGGAGTTGATGATCACCTTGGCGGGGGCCTCGCCAGGGTCCAGTTCCAGGTTTTCCAGCACCGAGAGAAAGCCTACCCGCTGCGCGGGGTCTCGGGGAGCGCGCACCTGCACCGAGGCGGCGTCCACCGGGTAGGCGGTGCCGGCGCCGAGGGTGTGGTCGATGGCCTGGGCCAGGCGCTGGGCGGTGGTGAAATCGGGCTCGTGGAGGTTGAGGGTGAGGATGTCGCCCTGGGCGAAACCGGTGGGCACGGTGCGTTCGACGATGGCGCCGTTGGGGATGCGGCCGGCGGAGGGGATGTTGACCGTCACCCGCGAGCCGTCCTGGGCGGCCCCGAAGCCGGAGACCACCAGGTTGCCCTGGGCGATGGCGTAGACCTTGCCGTCGGGGCCCTTGAGGGGGGTCATCAGCAGGGCCCCGCCGCGCAGGCTCTTGGCGTTGCCGATGGAGGAGACGGTAACGTCGATGGTCTGGCCGGGTTTGGCAAAGGGCGGCAACTCGGCGTGCACCGCCACCGCGGCGACATTCTTGGGCTTGGGCGTGACCCCGGGGGGCAGGACGATGCCGAATTTGGCCAGCATGGCCTTCAGGCTCTGGACGGTGTAGGGGGATTGGGTGGATTGATCGCCGGAGCCGTCCAGGCCGACCACCAACCCGTAACCCACCAGTTGGTTGGGGCGCACGCCGGCCACCGAGGCCAGGTCTTTGATGCGTTCGGCCTGGGCGGGGACGGTGGCAAGGAGCAGGCACAGGATCGCAAGGATGCGCATGGCATTCACCTCAGAATGGCCACCACGGGCTGTTCATGATACGCGCCAGCCAGCCGGGGCGATTGACTTCGGCCAGGGTGCCCTGGCCGGAGTAGACGATGGTGGCGTCGGCCACCTGGCTGGAGAGGATGGTGTTGTCGCCGCGGATGTCCTCCGGGCGCACCACGCCGGAGAAGCGGATGAATTCCGAGCCTTCGTTGAGGGTGAGGCGTTTTTCCCCTTGCACCCACAGGTTGCCGTTGGGCAGGACCTCGGCCACGGTGACGGTGATCTGGCCGGTGAGGCTGTTGCTCTGGGCCGAGTTGCCCTGGCCCTTGAATGTCCGGGTGGCGGAGAGGGAGGTCTCGAGGACGTTCTGGCCGCGGAAGGTGACACCGCCGCCGAACAGGGTGGGTACGGGGACATCGACACTTTGTTGTTTGTCCGCCGAGGTGGTGGCGCTCTTTTTGGCTTGGGTGCGTTCCTCGAGGATCACGGTGATGAGATCCCCCACCCGCCGTGCCGAGGGGTCGGTGAACAGACTGGTGCCGTAGCCGTCCTGATACAGGCTACCGTCCTGCCGGGGCGGGGGGACGGCCACCTGCGGGCGCACCGCCACGAAGCCAGGATCGGGGGGAGGGACGGGGGTGACGGCACAGCCGGCCAAGGGGAGGAGCAACCAGGGGATCAGGCGTTTCATCTCACACCTCAGGTGTTGTTGCTGATGTAGCGGAGCATGCCGTCCACCGCGGAGATGGCCTTGGAGTTCATCTCGTAGGCGCGCTGGGTCTCGATCATGTTGACCAGTTCCTCGGCGACGTTGACGTTGGAGGACTCGATGGCGCCCTGGATCAGGCCGCCGACCCCGTCGAAACCGGGAACCGCCACCCGTGGCGGACCGGAGGCCACGGTCTCCAGGTAGAGGTTTTCGCCCCGGGGTTGCAGCCCGGCGGGATTGATGAAGTCGGCCAGTTGCAGTTGGCCGACGTTATTGCCTTCCACCGCCCCGGGAGTGGTGACAGTCACCGTGCCATCGGCACCGATGGTGATGCTCTGGGCATCGGGGGGGATGGTGATGCCGGGCTGCACCAGGTAGCCGGCGGCGGTGACCAGGTTGCCCTGGGCATCCACCTGGAAACTGCCGTCGCGGGTGTAACCCAGGGTGCCGTCGGGAAGCAGGATCTGAAAGAATCCCCGCCCCTGGATGGCCAGATCGAAACTGTTTTCGGTGTTCACCAGGTTGCCCTGGGCGTAGATCTTCTGGGTGGCGACGGTGCGCACCCCGGATCCGAGCATCAGCCCGGAGGGCAGGGTGGTGTTTTCGCTGGTCTGGGCGCCGGGCTGGCGGACGTTCTGATAGATGAGGTCCTCGAACACCGCCCGGGCCTTCTTGTAGCCGGTGGTGCCGACGTTGGCCAGGTTGTTGGAGATGACCGCCATGCGCGTCTGTTGCGCGTCCAGGCCGGTCTTGGAGATCCACAGTGCGCGTTCCATGGCGGGTCCTCGTGTGGTTGTGTCTCACCGGGGGAGTAGGCAAGGTTGGTGCCATGCGGGGAACGGCGCACCCTGGCGGGCCTCGGGCGGGGACATGAAGGAAGGAAAGCGGCGGGGAGTTGCCGGGGCGGCAAGGGGAAGGGCCGTCCTTGGCCCGGGGGGGATCAGCCGATGCGCAACAGGCGTGCGGTGGCTTCGTCGTTCTCTTGGGCGGTCTTCATCGCCTTGACCTGAAGCTCGAACTGGCGCGAGAGCTCGATCATGCGCACCAATGCCTGGGCGGGGCTGACGTTGGACCCCTCCAGGGCGCCGGAGACCAGGGTGACCGCGGCATCGGCGGGGTAGGTGGCGCCGCCGGGGCCACGGAACAGGCCGTCTTCGCCCTTCTCCAGTTCCTCCAGCGGCGGGTTCACCAGTTTGATACGGTCCACCGCCGCCTGGGTGTTGGCCGCCTGCCCCAGGGGAATGATGCTCACGGTGCCATCGCTGCCGATGGAAAGGCTCTGGGCGGGGGGAACGGTGATCGGTCCGCCCTCGCCGAGTACCGGCAGTCCGGTACCGGTGACCAGCAGCCCCTCGGGGGAGATGGCGAGATCGCCGGCGCGGGTGTAGGCCTCGCTGCCGTCGGGGGCTTGGACGGCGATGAACCCCCGGCCGCGGATGGCGACGTCCAGATCGCGGCCGGTGGTCTGGATGGGCCCGGGGGTGAAATCGATGCCGGGACGTTCGCTGAGGGCGTAGGCCCGCGAAGGCAGGCCCGGGCCGAACACCGGCATGGAGCGGGCCTGGGAGAGGTCGGCGCGGAAACCGGTGGTGCTGACGTTGGCCAGGTTGTGGTTGTTCAACGCCTGGGCCAGGAGGGTCTCCTTGGCCCCGGACATGCCGATGTAGAGCATGCGGTCCATGGCAGCCCCCTAGCCTCAGCGGATATTGAGCAGGGTCTGGGTGATCTGGTCGGCGGTGGAGATCACCTGGGCGTTGGCCTGGTAGTTGCGCTGGGCGGTGATCATGTTGACCAATTCATCGGAGAGCTCCACGGTGGAGGATTCCAGCGCCCCGGACTGGATCAGCCCCAGGCTGGCGGTCCCGGGCTGACCCAGCACCAGATCGCCGGCGTCGTAGGTCTCCACCCACAGGGAGTCCCCCTTCTGGCGCAGCCCTTGGGGATTGGGGACATTGCCCAGCGCCACCATGCCGAGGATCTCGGCGTTGCCATTGGTGTAGCGGGCATAGACGATGCCGTTCTCCTCCACGTCGAAACCGGTGAGCCGGCCGGTGGTGAAACCGTTTTGCGACAGGGTGTTGACCGCGAATTCGGAGCCGTATTGGGTGGTGTCACCGAGATCGAAGGTGAGCTGCAAGGGCGCGGCGCCGGTGGTGAGATTGATGGGGGGATAGACCAGCTCGTCGGGGGTGGCACTCACCTGGCTGGTGCCGCCGGCATCCACGTAGCGGGTCTGGGCCAGGGTGCCGTCGGCATTGAACTCCAGCACCGCCGCAGGGTTGGGCGAGGAACCGCCGCTGGCGGTGCCGTCGTCGGAGGGGTTCACCGGCGAGCCGTCCACGTAGAGGAACATCTGCCAGGCGTTGTTCACCGTGCCGTCTGAGACCTTGCGGTAGTACATGGAGACCACGTGCGGTGCACCGAGCGAGTCGTAGACGGTGGTGGCGGTGACGTGGTTGTAGGTGGTGGGGTCGGTGGGGTCGAAGGGCGAGGTGGTGACGTCGTGCAGGGCGCCGGCGGCGATGTTGAAGGGAGTGAGGTCGGCATCGACGTTGACGTTCACCTGCACCCGGTCGGTGGCCACCGGGGCACCGATGGTGTTCTGCAGTTGCAGGTCCACCAGGGTGCCGGTGTTGAAGGTGGTGGTGGTGCCCACGGTCACCGGCGGGAAGACCTGGAGCGTCTGGCCGGTGGTGTTGACCACGTAGCCGTCGCGGTCGAGACCGAAAACGCCGTTACGGGTGAGGTAACGCCCCTTTTCGTCTTCGACGATGAAAAACCCCTGGCCGGTGATGGCCAGATCGGTGGAGTTGTCGGTGTATTCGATGTTGCCCTGGGAGAAGATCTGACGAATGTTGGCGGTGCGCACCCCGGAGCCGGAAGTGATCTGGGTGATGGCGCCGTAGGCGGCGGCGTAGACATCGACGAACTCCGCCCGCGAGCCTTTGAAACCGGTGGTGGCGGCGTTGGCGATGTTGTTACCGGTGACCCGCAGATCCGCGGAGGCGGCGTGCAGTCCACTCAAGGCGATACGAAACGGCATGGGCTCTCTCCTTCGGTTTCTCTTTGATTCGGGACTCAGGCTCAGAGGATCTCGCGCACGGCGTTGATATCCACCGCACCCAGTCCGGCCACATTCACCTGGCTGCGCTGGCCGTTGCGCCCCAGGGTGACACTCTCCACCGGGCCGACCACGGCGGTGTCCTGGGCCTGGATCTCGCCGTCGATGACGGCATTGGCGACGATGCGGTAGTTGCCAGCCGGCAAGGGATTGCCGTCGAGACCGCTACCGTCCCAAGTGAAACGCACGGTGCCGGCGGCCTGGCGACCCAGTTGCAGGCTCTGCACCAATTGGCCGGACTCACTGTAGATGTCCACCACCAGTTTGTCCGTGGTGGCCTCCAACTCCACCGCCCCGCCGAAGAAGCGCTCGTCACCGCCCTCGGGGAGGTAACCACGGTCACCGGGCACCAGCACGAAGCGCCCCACCAGCGAGGAGGCCTGCAGCGCCTGGCTGGAAATGAGCGAATCGGCCAGCTTCTCGATGGTCTGCTGGGTCTTTTGCTGCGAGGCCAGGTTGCTGAACTGGGCCAGTTCCCCAAGGAATTTGGTGTTGTCCATGGGGTTCAGTGGGTTCTGATTGCGCATCTGGGCGATCATCAGCCGGAAGAATTCCTCCTGGCCCAGGGTGGCGCGGTCGCTGCCGTCTTGCTGTTTCTTCTCCTGGATCCCGAGCTGGGAGAGCAGCGGGTTGGAGTCGATTCGGTCAGCCATGGCGGTACTCCATCATGCGGTCAGGTCACTGGCCCAGGCGCAGGGTGGCCATGAGCATCTGCTTGGAGGTGTTCATCACCTCGACGCTGTTCTGATAGCTGCGCGAGGCGGAGATCATGTTGGCCATTTCCTCCACCACGTTGACGTTGGGAAGGTAGATGTAGCCTTGGTCGTCGGCCAGGGGATGGTCGGGTGCGTAACGTTTGCGCAGCTCGGCATCGCTCTCGACGATGGCCCGCACCCGTACCCCGGTGGAGGCCTCCCCCATGAGCAGGGTGGAAAACACCGGATGGCGCGCGCGGTAGGTCTGCTCGGTGGAAGCGCTCACCGTCTCGGCGTTGGCCAGGTTGGAGGTGGTGACATTGAGGCGCACCGACTGGGCCATCATGGCCGTTCCGGCGACATCGAACACGCGCAACAAAGACATGATCAGCGACCTCCTCCCTTGACAGCGGTGATCATGGATTTGAGCTTGCCGCCGAGAAATTGCAGCGTGGCCTGGTAACGCAGGGCGTTCTCGGCAAACTCGGCCTTCTCTACCTGGGCATCAACGGTGTTGCCATCCAGCGAGGGTTGCAGCGGCTGGCGATAGAGCGGCTCGGCACTGCGGGCATCCCCACCCCGCGGCAGGATGTGGCCGGGATGGGTAATCTTCAGCCGCTCCGGCCCGCCCATGCCGCCCACCTGGCGCATCACCGCCCGGAAATCCAGATCACGGGCCTTGTAGTTGGGGGTGTCGGCATTGGCCAGATTGGAGGCGATGAGCTCACTGCGCCGGGCACGCAGATAAAGGGCCTGTTCGTAGACACGGACGATCTTGTCGAGGTCGAATCGCATGGGTCTCTCCATTGCTTGCTGCCATGGCAAGAAGCAATGGCCATGCCATCGATTCAGTCGTCGGGATGATCTTTGGGACGGTAAAACACCCCGTGGGGAGTGCGCACCATGCGGTAGCGATCGCTGTAGTTGGTGGGCGTCTCCGAGCTGCCAAGGACGAGATAACCCGGGGGTTCGAGAATGGCCGCCATGCGATCCAGGATATCCCCCTTGAGCTCGGGGGAAAAATAGATCAGCACATTGCGGCAAAAGATCACCTGGAAGCGTCCCAGGCGAGCGAAGCTGTCCTTCAAATTGAGTTCCATGAAACTCACCCGGGCCTTGATCTGCGGCTTCACCGCCCACAGACCGTCCTTGGGCTCGAAGTATTTGTTGCGGATCTCCCGGCTCACCCCCCGCCCCAGGGCCATCTCGTCATAGACACCGGCGCGGGCCTGGGCCAATGCGGTGGGGGAGATGTCGGTAGCGGTGATGCGCACATTGCCCAGGCGACTGCCCGGGTGCCTGGCCTTGTATTCCTCCACCACCATGCTGATGGAATAGGGCTCCTGACCGGTGGAACAGGCCGCGGACCAGATTTTGATGCTGGGCCTGCCGCGCCGCTCCAAGGCGGGAAGGATCTCTTCCTGCAACAGTCGGTAGGGGCCGCCGTCACGAAACCACAGGGTCTCGTTGGTGGTCATGGCATCCACCACCCGGGTCTTGAGCGGCTGATTGCCGGGACCGTCCACCAGCCGCGCCAGTTCGTCGAGATCGTTCAGGTCATGCTCGCCCAACAGACGGCGCAGGCGACTGGAGACCAGATAGTGTTTGTTGTCCCCCAGGACGATGCCGCATTGGTCCTCGAGAAAACGCGCCAAGCGCCGATAGCCCTCGGCGCTGATGGAACCGCTGGCGTCAAACGGCGTGTCTTTTTTGTTCAGCATCGTTTTCGTTCATCTCCCCGTCCTCCGGCAGGCCTTTGAAACGGCGCACCTGCCGACAAATGGTGTTTATCAATTCCTCAGTGTCGAACTTGGACAAAAAGGCGTCCGCCGCCACCCCGTCCAGCACACTGGAGTTGAACACCCCGCTCAACGAGGTGTGCAGCAGGATGTAGAGGTGTTTGAGACGCCCATCCTCACGGATGTTGCGGGTGAGGGTGTAGCCGTCCATCTCCGGCATCTCCACGTCAGAGATCACCAGGGCCAGATCGGCCAGACGGGGATCCTCCTCCTCGACCCAGCGCTGCAAGGTCTCCAGGGCGAGGCGGCCGTTGTTCACCGCGGTATAGGCGATGCCCCGTTCCTTGAGCACCCGGGCGATCTGATGACGCGCCACCGAAGAATCGTCGGCCACCAGCACATGCACGCCTTGTCGCTGTCCTTCGGGCAGGACCTCTTCTTCCACATCGAAGCGCTGGCCGGTGACCTCGTAGAGCACCTTCTCCACGTCCAACACCTCCACCAGCGCGTCGTCCACCTGGGTCACCGCGGTGAGGTAGTGATCCTCCCCCACCGCCGCCGGCGGCTGGCGCACTTCGTCCCAGGCCATGTTGACGATCCGGTCCACCGCCCTCACCAGAAAGCCCTGCACGCTGCGGTTGTACTCACAGACCACCAGATCGGCCGTGGTGGGATCGTCCAACGGCTCCTGGCCGATGGCCGCCCCCAGATCGATGGCCGGGATGCTCTGCCCCCGCACCACCGCCACACCGCGTACCGTGGGATGAGAACCGGGCAGACGGGTCAGCGGTGGACAAGGCACCACTTCGCGGATCTTGAAGACATTGAGGCCGTAACGCTGCTCGCCGCCGAGGCGGAACAACAACATCTCCAGACGGTTCTGCCCCACCATCCGGGTGCGCAGATCCACCTCGTGCAGCAATTGGCTCATGGCGATCACCTCATGGCATCCGTTCCCGGCCCCTATCGGCAGCCGGCAACGGAACTGTAATCCCCACGGGGTGCTATCATCGCCGCACCCGCAACGAAACCGACGAGGCCAAGCCGATGAATGAACTCGCCCCGGTGGTGGCGGCCGTGGACCTCGGCCCTCATCTGGAACGCCTGGTACGTCGCGCCCAACGCCTGGCTCAGTGCGAACACGCCCCCTTGGTGATACTCCACGTGGTTGGCCGTGACCCGCTGGCCGAGGCGGTGAACCATTTCGACTACGGCGAGCTGCTGCTGGACGAACTGGCCGACCCGGCGCTTGGCGCCGAGGAACGTGCCCGGCGGCTGCTGCTCCCCCGACTGACCCCCCTGGGGGTGTCCGAATCGGCCATCGAGGTCCTGGCCGGCCCCCCGGCCCGGGTGGTGAGCGAGCGGGCCGAACGGATCAAAGCCCGGTTGCTGGTCCTCGGCTCTCCCCGCAGCCGTTTCGGCTCGGTGGCCGTCCACGCCGCCCGCCACGCCCCCTGCGACGTCCACATTCACCGACACGAATGACCCGCCACCCCTTACGTCGGCTGCGGCGGGCACGCCGTGCCGTCGTCGTCCGCCGACGGCGGCTTCCCTATTCCGTGTGGCGCCGGGCCAGCGCCCGGCTGGACTGTCTGCACCACCTCGGCCCCCAGGAACGACTGCGGCTGCGGCTCCTCAGCGGCGACTTCCTGGCCGAGAAACGCTTCACCGCCATCGACCCTCTGGAACTCAGCGACACCATCCGGGCGGTGATCGCCATCCAGGCCTGCCTGCTGATCCTGGAACTGGGACTCGACTGGTACCGGGGCTGGCGGGAGATCATCGTCTACCCCGACAGCTTCCTGGTGGACGTCACCGTCACCGACGAGGCCGGAGTGGAACATCACTGGCGCGAGGCCCGTGGCGGCGAGGCCTGGGGCGCCGGCCCGGTGATTCTCTCCTGGCGCGACGCCCGCCCCGGTGTCCACCCCCACGGCCCCGGCTCCAACGTCGTCATTCACGAATTCGCCCACAAGCTCGACTGGCTCGACGGCCAGGCCGACGGCCGCCCGCCGCTGCATGCCGACATGGACCCCACCGCCTGGCACGATGCCTTCCAGGCCGCCTATGACGACCTGCGCCGACGCGAGGCCCATCACCACCGCACCCCCATCGACCCCTACGCCGCCACCGCCCCGGGGGAATTCTTCGCCGTGGTCAGCGAGGTCTTCTTCGAACGCCCCGGCCTGCTGGCCCGCGCCTATCCGGCGGTGTACCGGCAACTGGCCGCCTTCTACCGTCAAGACCCCCTCCTCGCCCTCAAGCAGCGACACGCCACGGCCGAAAAGGGGAGAGGGGCCCCACAGCGGAAGACGATCCATCATGCCCAACGCCCACCCTGTCCTGCTCGCCGCCCTGCTCCTCGCCGCTTGCAGCACGAACACTGACACCAGCGAAGTGATCGTCATCGACGATCCCGACACGCTGGAGGCGCGCATCACCCGCCTCGACCAGCCCTTGGAGATCGAGGCCGCCGCCAAGCCCCGGGCCAAACCCGCGGCCAAGCCCAAACGGGACGCCCTCAGCCTCACCCTCATCGCCGAGGTCGCCCCGCCCCAATACCAAGGCACCACCCTCCAGGCCAACGAGGTCCGCATCCGCGGCAACAAGGCCTATGTGGGCTACAACGTCCGCGGCGCCACCTATCTGGGCGCCATCGACGTCTTCGACATCAGCGACCCCAGCGCGCCCCAGCTCATCTCCAGCGCCCTCTTTCCCGGCCGGGACGTCAACGGCCTCACCGTCAAGACCAACCGCATCTACTTCGTCGGCGCCGCCGACGACCCTGAACTCGACACCCCCGCCTACCTCGCCGCCCTCCCCCTGCGCGGCGGCCGGCTGGGCACCCTGTTCCAACAATGGGATCTGCCCAGCTACGCCGGCACCGACGTGGACACCGCCGGCCCCTACCTCTACGCCACCTCCGGCGACGTCGGCGGCGCGGTGAGCGTCTACCGCCTGCCGCAGCTCAACCTGATCCGCACCCAAGCGGTGGACGATGCCCGCGGGGTGGACGCCGACCGCCGCGACGTCGGCGTGGTCGCCGGCACCCCGGCCCGGCTCTACCACTACGACCGCGCCAGCGCCACCCTGCTGCACGACCACACCCTCGACGGCGCCACCATCCCCGAATCCAAGTCCACCATCGAGATCAAGCGAGCCAAGGCGGTGTTGGCCCTGGGCGACGGTGGCACCCAGATCGTCTGTCTGGCCGACGGCCAAGTGCTGGCCCAGCTCCCCCCGCCCACCGTCCCCGACCTCGATGCCTCGGTGACCGTCACCAACGCCGCCAGCGCCTACAAGCGTGCCGTCTTCATGGCCAATGGCGAGGCCGGCGTCTATGTCGCGGTGGCCGACAGCAACCTCAACGGCCGCGACTGCGAGGTGGACAACCTCGAACTGCTGGGCAAGCTGCGCTTCGGTGACCTCGAATCGGCCAACCACGTCGTCTACCGCCACGACCTGCTGTTCGTCGCCGCCGGCACCGGCGGCCTCAAGATCGTCGCCGTCACCGACAGCGACGCCGATCCCGACGACGACGACCAAGACGACGAC
>JALSHN010000295.1 GCA_026982215.1 Gammaproteobacteria bacterium | reverse complement strand
GTCGCGCCGGCGCAATTGATAACGGCGCACCGCGGCGTTGTGCTCTTCCACGGTGGCGGAGAAATGATGGCTGCCATCCCCCTTGGCGACGAAGTACAGGCTGTCGTCCTCGGCCGGGTGCAACACAGCATGAATGGAGTCACGTCCGGGGAGGGCGATGGGCGTCGGCGGCAGACCGTGATGACGGTAGGTATTGTAGGGATTGCCGCGGTCACGCAGATGTCGTTTACGCAGATCACCGTCGAATTCCTCGCCCAGACCATAGATCACCGTGGGGTCGGTCTGCAGCCGCATACCTTTCTGCAACCGGCGAATGAAGACACCGGCGATGCGGGCACGCTCCTCGGGAACGGCGGTCTCTTTTTCGACGATAGAGGCCAGAATCAGGGCCTCGTAGGGGTCTTGCAGCGGCAATCCGTCCTCCCGACCGGCCCATTCACGCTCCAGCACCCGCTCCATGGCGGCCAGGGCGCGGGCGAGGAATTCCTCGTCGCGGGTACCCCTGGGAAAGAGATAGGTATCGGGCAGGAACCAACCCTCGGGGTCGCGCCCCGGTCGTCCCAAACGAGCCATGATCTCCTTGCGCCCCACGCCCTCCAAAGTGGATTGGATGGCCGGATGCTCGGCCAGGGCTCGACGCAATTGTTCGAAGGTCCACCCTTCTACCACGGTGAGGCTGTGCAGCCGTACCCGTCCCCGTACCAGGATGTCGATGAGCTGTTCGATGCGGATGTGGGGTGGGATCTCGTATTCCCCCGCCTGCAATGCCCGCTCCTGGCCCCGCCAACGCAACAACCACAAGAAACGTTGCGGCTGATCGATGACCTCGGCGTCTGCGAGCCGCTCGGCCAGGGCCACGGCGCTGGTTCCCGGGGCCACCTCCAAGACCACCGCTTCCTCGTTGAGCACCGGGCTCTCGGCATAGGTCCGCAGAGCAATCCAATACCAGCCCCCCACCAGGCTGACGAGCAACACGGCGATGCCACTCAAACGAAAGAGTGCCCGGGAAGACACAGCCTTCATGACACGGCCTCCCACAGCCGCCGGGTGATGGGTCCGGGAGCGGGGTAACACCGTCCGGCCAGTATGCGCACCGGCCACACCCCCACCACGGCGTTGGTGAGAAACACTTCTTCGGCCGCCGTCACCTCTTCAGGGGAAATACGCCGCTCTTCCAGCGGGATTCCCAGAGCGAGGGCCCGTTCCATCACCACCTCACGCATCACCCCGGCCACGCCGCAACGGTCCAACAACGGTGTGAGCAATACCCCGTGTTGCACCAGGAACAGGTTAGTGCGGCTCCCCTCCACCACCCAGCCCTCGCTGTCGCACATCAATCCTTCGTCCGCTCCCGCCCGACGCCATTCTTCGCTCGCCAACACTTGATGCAGGCGGTTGAGGTGTTTGATCCCTGCCAGAAGCGAATCGAGAGGCAGGCGCGTCCGGCACCAACACACCACGGCCCCGCGTGTCTTGATGGCATGCATCCCCGCCGGCCAGGGCCGCAGCATCAGCCAGCGCCGCGGCTGGGGACGGGCGGGGGGCAGGTACCCCTGCCCGCCTTCACCCCGGCTGACCAGACATTTGAGGACCGCCCGCGCCTGGCCCGCCGCCGCCCGTTGCCACTCATCAATCCAATCCACCGGCTGGGGGAAGTCGATCCCCAGACGAGCCAATCCCCGTTGCAACCGTTGCACATGCCGTTCGAGATGGCGTATCCGGCCATCGATCACCGCCAGGGTCTCGAACACGCCGTCTCCGTAGTGCAAACCGCGGTCCAGGGGAGGGGGATCACGGCGCTCCTTTCCATCGAGCCACCAACGCCCCCCCATGGCTCATTCCTCCAGGGCCTGCAGCAGCCCCTGGGCCTTGGCTCGAGTCTCGCCGAGCTCCTTCTCGGGGCGGGAGTCAGCGACGATACCCGCCCCGGCACGGAGTACCAAGCGGCCCGAAGCGCTGCCGTCACGATAGTGGGTGAAGCTGCGGATGAGGATATTGAGATCCATCCGCCCATGGAAGGAGAGATAGCCCAACGAGCCGGTATAGGGGCCGCGGGCCTCGCCCTCCAGCTCATGGATGATCTCCATGCACCGCACCTTGGGACAGCCGGTGATGGTACCGCCGGGGAATACCGCGGTGATGGCTTCGGCCGGGGTGAGCCCGGGGCGCAGGCGGCCACGGACGTTGGAAACGATATGGTGCACATGCGCGTAGGATTCGATGGTCATCAGCTCATCCACCTCCACCGTCCCCGGGCGACAGACCCGCCCCAGGTCGTTACGTTCCAGATCGATGAGCATGATGTGTTCGGCCCGTTCCTTGGGATCCCCCAACAAGCGACGGTCGGGATCACCGTCGGCCTCTCGGGGCAGGGTGCCGGCAATGGGGCGGGTCTCGAGACATTCCCCGTCACCATAGATCAACCGCTCGGGGGAGGAACTGATCACCGCGCCGTCCTCCCAGGTGGCCAGGGCGGCGAACGGGGCGGGATTGGCCCGTCGCAGACGGGCATACAGCGCTGCGGGGTCCAGCCCCTCACTCTCACCCCGCCAGGCACGGGAGAGATTCACCTGGAAGACATCGCCCTCGCGGATATAATGCAGGATCCGTCGCACCCCCTCCAGATAGGCCTCGGGGGGATCTTCGCACCAGTGGCGCAGGATCGGTGGGCGTTCCCACGGGAGAGACGCCCCGTCCACCCGGCGCACGTCGCGCGCCAGACGCTCCAGCAAGGCCTCCTCGGGATCCTCACCCCCGACCACCAGCCAGGTACAGCCCTCCACATGGTCCACCAGCACCGCCCCGGGACAGTACGCCAAACGGGCATCCGCCAAGCCGGGAGGCATATGACGCGGGAGTCCGGGTTCGACGGTGGCGTTGACTTCATACCCCAGATAGATGAACCAGCCACCGACGAAGGGCAGATGATCCGGGGCACCGTCGAGGGGGCGCGCCGTGGGCCAGGGACGCTGGAGCTGGTGCAATACCGCCCACGCCCCTTCGCCGCAAGGCTGGGGCTCGGCGGGAAGGATGCTCCAGCGGGCGCTGCGCGGGTGTTGCGCGGCACTCTCCAGCAAGTGGGGATAGCGCTCGGGCGCCAGGCGGTGGAGGTGGAGCAGGTCGATCCGCCCCTCCAGGCGCCGTGCCCGATAACCCCGCTCCGCCGCCAGTGTCTCGTTCACCGAAGTCGGGAGAAGACGACCGTACCGTTGGTACCCCCGAAACCGAAGGAGTTGGAGATGGCCACCTCGATCTTCATCTCCCGGGCCTGGTGAGGAACATAGTCCAGGTCACATTCGGGATCGGGGTCGTCCAGATTGATGGTGGGTGGGGCCACTTGGTCACGGATGGCCAGCACGGTGAAGATGGCCTCGATGCCACCGGCGGCACCGAGCAGGTGGCCGGTCATGGATTTGGTGGAACTGACCGCCAGCCGTTTGGCATGCTCCCCGAAAGCCCCCTTGACGGCACGGGTCTCGGCCACATCACCCACCGGCGTGGAGGTACCATGGGCATTGATATAGTCCACCGCCTCGGGAGCGACACCGGCCGAGCGCAGGGCGTTGAGCATACAACGTCGGGCACCGTCGCCATCCTCGGGCGGGGCGGTCATGTGGTAGGCATCGGCGCTCAGACCCGCCCCGAGATATTCGGCATAGATCCGTGCCCCGCGCCGCTTGGCGTGCTCGTATTCTTCCAGCACCAACACCCCGGCACCGTCGCTGAGCACGAACCCGTCCCGGCCGCGGTCCCATGGACGGCTGGCCCCCTGGGGATCGTCGTTGCGGGTGGAGAGGGCGCGGGCGGCACAAAAACCACCAAGCCCGGTGGGGGTGGTGGCCATTTCCGCACCGCCGGCGATCATCACGTCGGCCTCGCCGCTCTGAATCAATCGGCCAGCCTCACCGATGCTGTGGGTACCGGTGGTGCACGCGGTGACGATGGCCAGGTTGGGACCTTTCATGCCGAACATCATCGACACATGCCCGGAGATCATGTTGATGATGTTGCTGGGCACGAAAAACGGCGAGATGCGCCGCGGCCCACTCTTGAGGAAGGTCTGGTAACCCTGTTCGATGCCGCCGATACCGCCGATGCCGGAACCGATGATCACCCCATAACGTTCCGCCTCGGCCTCGTCCACCTCCAGCCCGGCGTCGCGGATGGCCTGTACCGCCGCCGCCACACCGTAATGGATGAAGGTGTCCATCTTCTTGAGATCCTTGCGCGGAATGTATTCGCTGGGATCGAAGCCCCGCACGGAACCACCGAAACGGGTGGGAAAGGCACTCACGTCGAAGTGTTCTATGGGCGCGATGCCACTGTTGCCGGCAAGGATGTTCTCCCAACTACTGGCCACGTCCAAGCCCACCGGGGAAACCATGCCCATCCCGGTGACTACCACTCGTCTCTTGCTCACGGATTCACCTTGGCGCTTGTGCGGTGTCCTGCCCATGGCCTTTCCACCCCCAGGCTCGGACACCCCTGAAGAAAAAGGCCGAAACCCGGACGGTCACGGCCTCCTCCCGTCCTTAGACGTCCGAGAATTTATTGCTGGACGTGGGACTCGATGTATTTGATGGCGTCTTCGACGGTGGCGATCTTCTCGGCCTCTTCATCCGGAATCTCGCAGTCGAATTCCTCCTCCAAGGCCATCACCAGCTCCACGGTATCCAGGGAGTCGGCGCCCAGATCGTCTACGAAGGAGGCCTCACGGGTTACTTGTTCTTCTTTCACGCCCAGCTGCTCGACCACGATCTTCTTAACGCGTTCTTCGATGTCGCTCATGATGTTGTTTTCCTCCCAACGATGATGCGCAGCATTCGAACTGCGGCCGGTATTGTAAGTAAATCGCGCCGGCAAGACCACACGAGGCCGGCGCCTTTCTGTGACGGCTCAAACCATTCTGAGCCGGATCAAGCCATGTACATCCCGCCGTTGACGTGCAAGGTCTCCCCGGTGATGTAGCCCGCCTGAGGTGAGCTCAGGAAAGCCACCGCCTCGGCCACTTCCTCCGGGGTACCGAAACGGCCCGCCGGCACTTGCTCCAGCAGGCGCTGCCGCTGAGCCTCGGGAAGCGCCCGGGTCATGTCGGTATCGATGAAACCGGGGGCCACGGCGTTGACGGTGATCCCCCGCGATCCCACCTCCCGTGCCAGCGATTTGGTGAACCCGATCATCCCCGCCTTGGCGGCGGCGTAATTGGCCTGACCGGCATTACCCATCACCGCCACCACCGAGGCGATGTTGACGATCCGCCCATAGCGGGCCTTCATCATCGGACGCAGACAGGCCCGGCTCAGGCGGTAGACCGAGGTGAGGTTGGTGTCCAGCACCTTGGCCCATTGTGCCTCGTCCATCCGCATGAGGAGATTGTCTTGGGTGATCCCGGCATTGTTCACCAACACTTCCACCGCACCGAAGCGTTCATTCACCGTCCGGAGGAGGGCTTCCACCGATTCCGGCGAGGTGACATCCAACACCATCCCGGCGCCTTCGATACCGGCCTCCTTCAAGGCCTGGTCGATGGCCTCGGCGCCGTTCTCCGAAGTGGCAGTGCCCACCACCACCATGCCGCGTCCGCCCAAGGTCAGGGCGATGGCGCGTCCGATCCCCCGTGAGGCCCCGGTCACCAGGGCGATGCTTCCGTGTCGTTCGTCAGCCATGGGCAAGCTCCTCCATTGCCGCCAGGGCGGCCTCCAAGGTGGCGCCATCATACACCGGCGAGGTGGTGAGGGCGCGATCGATGCGCCGGTTGAGACCGGCCAGCACCTTGCCAGGGCCGGCTTCGATCGCGGTGGACACCCCTTCACCGGTGAGACGGCGTATCGTCTCCACCCAGCGCACCGGCGAATGGAGCTGGCGCACCAGGACCTCACGGATGGCCTCGGGATCATCGTGAGCGGAGACATCGGCATTGTGAATCACCGGGATGCGCGGCGCACGCACCTCCACCTCGGCTAGGCGTTCGGCGAGGCGCTCGGCGGCCGGGCGCATCAAGGCGCAATGGGACGGCGCACTCACCGGCAGCATCACCACCCGCTTGGCCCCCGCCCGGCGCGCCGCTTCCATCACCCGCTCGACGGCATCGCGGTGACCGGCGACCACCACCTGACCCGGGGCATTGAAGTTGACCGCCTCTACCACTTTGCCGGCGGCATTCTCGCTACACAGGGCTCGCACCTGGTCATCGTCCAGTCCCAGCACGGCGGCCATGGCCCCCACCCCTTGGGGGACCGCGGCCTGCATCAGTCGCCCCCGTTCAGCCACCAGGGGCACGGCCTCACTCAAAGACAAGGCATCGGCGGCCACCAGGGCGCTGTATTCCCCCAGACTGTGCCCGGCCATCACGCCCGCCTCGGGGCCCCCCTCGGCCCGCCACAGGCGGTAGACCGCCACCCCGGCGGTGAGCATCACCGGCTGGGTGTTCTCGGTGCGATTGAGCCGTTCCAGCGGCCCTTGCTGACACAGCTGCCACAGATCCAGGCCCAGGACCTCACTGGCCTCCTCGAAGGTCTCGCGCACTGGGGGGCGTTGGGCGAAATCGGACAGCATGCCCAACGACTGGGAGCCCTGCCCCGGAAAAACGATTCCGAAATTCATGGAGTTACCCTTGATTTCTCAATATGTCGCTCAAAAATCGGTCAATACACCAGCAAGGCGGAGCCCCAGGTGAAACCACCGCCGAAGGCCTCGAGCAACAACGTCTCCCCCCGACGGATCCGTCCGTCACGCACGGCGGTATCCAAGGCCAGGGGGATGGAGGCCGCCGAGGTATTGCCTTGGTCCTCGATGGTGACGATGACCCGCTCCATCGGCAATTTCAGCTTCCGGGCCGTGGCCTGGATGATGCGAATGTTGGCCTGGTGGGGCACCAACCAGTCCACCACGCCCTGTTCCAGCCCATTGGCCGCCAGGGTCTCGTCGACAATGGCACCCAGGGTCTTCACCGCGATCTTGAACACCTCGTTGCCACTCATGCGGATATGCGGCTGCCCGCCCTCGGGGGGAGGCTCAGAGACTCCGCCATCGGTGGTGAGGAGTTCTTTGTAACTGCCGTCGGCATGGAGGTGGGTGGAGAGGATTCCCGCTTCGTCAGCGGCCTCCAGGACCACCGCGCCGGCCCCATCCCCGAACAGGATGCAGGTGGAGCGATCGCTCCAATCGACAATACGCGACATGGTCTCCGCGCCCACCACCAAGGCTCTCCGCGCACCGCCGGTGCGGATGAAACGATGGGCCACATCCAGGGCATAGACGAAACCGGTACACACCGCTTGCACGTCGAAGGCCGGACAGCCGTGAATCTCCAGGCGCTCCTGCAACAGACAGGCGGTGCTGGGGAAGACCCGATCCGGGGTGGTGGTGGCGACGATCACCAGATCGATGTCGGCTGCCGTGACTCCGGCAGCCTCCAAGGCTCGACGCGCCGCCTGTTCGGCCAAGTCGCAAGTGGATTGTCCTTCGGCGGCCAGATGGCGCCGGCGGATGCCGGTGCGCTCGACGATCCATTGATCGGAGGTGTCCACCATCCGCTCCAGATCGGCATTGGTGAGGACGCGCTCGGGGAGATAACTGCCGGTGCCGGCAATACGGGAATGGATCACACTGCCTGCCTCTGCGCCAGCTGCTCGGCGAGGCGCTCACGAATGCGTTGAGGGACTTGTTTCTCCACCTCGGTGACCGCCACCGAGATGGCATTGGCAAAAGCCAGTTCATCGGCCCCCCCGTGGCTCTTCACCACGATGCCCCGCAGACCCACCAGCGAGGCGCCGTTGTAGAGGCGGGGATCGATGCGCTGTTTGAAACGCCGCAATACCGGCGCCGCCACCATGTAAGCCAGCCGTCCATACCAGGAAGAGCGGAAGGACTGGCGCAGAAAATGGGCGATCATCTTGGCGACACCCTCGCTGGCCTTGAGGGCCACGTTACCCTCGAAACCGTCGCACACCACCACGTCCACCTTGCCGGCGAAGATGTCGTCACCCTCCACGAAACCAATGTAGTTGAGATCGCTGTGAGCGAGGCGTTCGGCAGCGCCCTTCACCTTTTCGTTGCCCTTGATCTCTTCCTCGCCGATGTTGAGCAATCCCACCGAAGGACTGGGAATATTGTCCACCGCCTCGGCCAGTACCGAGCCCATCACCGCAAACTGAAAGAGATTGTCGGGCGAGGAATCGACGTTGGCGCCCAGATCCAACACATGACAATGGCCACGCTGGGTGGGCAAGACAGTACAGATGGCCGGACGGTCGATGCCGGGCAGGGTCTTCAGGACGTAACGCGCCGTGGCCATCAAGGCCCCGGTGTTCCCCGCCGAGACACAGGCCCCGGCCTCCCCCCGCTTGACCAGTTCCACCGCCACCCTCATGGACGAGTCTTTCTTGTAGCGCAGGGCCTGGGAAGGCAGCTCGTCCATCTCCACCTGCTGCGAGGCGTGGTGGATCCGCAGCCGCGCGCCTTCTGCCGCCCCCCGTTGGGAAAGCACCTCGCGCAAACGCGCCTCATCGCCCACCAGAATCAGCGACAGCGCGGGATGACGGCGGAGCGCGGCCAGGGCGGCGGGAACGACCACGGCCGGGCCGTGATCACCGCCCATCGCGTCCAGTGCGATGGCAAGACTCAAGGCGTCACTCTTCCTGGTCTTCGGTGCGATCGAGATCGATCACCTTCTTGCCACGGTAATAACCGTCGGGGGTGACGTGATGGCGCAAGTGTGTCTCGCCGGAGACCGGATCCACCGACAGCGTGGGGGCCTTGAGGGCATCGTGAGAGCGGCGCATGCCGCGTTTGGAACGGGTCTTGCGATTCTGTTGAACGGCCATTTCCGGTCGGGCTCCTAAATCTATGGTTCAGATGGCTCGGAACCGCCGTCTTTCAACCGGGCGAGAATGGCGAAAGGATTGCTCCGCCGTGGCGTGCCTGCCTCTTCGGCCTCGGGCGGCTTCGGGCGGCACTCCACCGGATGCCGGGGGATCATGGGGAGGGCGAGCAGCAACTCATCTTCCACCATCTCGCGCAACAGCAACTGCTGACGCGCCATCACCACCGGCTCGTAGCCATACTCAGCCAACCGCTGGACATCGGCCTCATGGCGGGTGAAGGCCAGTCTCACCTCGCGGAGGACCCGGGTCTCCCATGGGCCGAGGCAGCGCTGACAGGTGAGGCGCAATCGAGCCTCGATCACCGCCTCGGCATAGGGGATGCCCTGCCGGTCCCGGTCGAAAGACAACGACAAAACCACCTCGCCCTCCCCGTCGTAGAGGGATTCGGCGAGGCGATCCATTCGGTCCAGCCCGAGCGTCCCGCTCAGCTCCCTGCGCGTCTCGGCGAAACGCAGCGGTTCGATGAACGTGGGCAAGGACTGTGACATTGGGCGGCAATGATAGTCACGCCGTTGTGGCCTGTCAAAATCGGGGCGCATCCGCCACCAGGCCGGGCCACGCCGGCTCTGCTTGACATTCCCCTGCCGTGCGGGGAAACATGGCCACGGACCAAACTCGAGCTGCTCATGATCCGCAAGATCCTCATCGCCAACCGTGGCGAGATCGCCGTGCGCATCGTGCGTGCCTGCGCCGAACTGGGCATCACCTCAGTGGCCATCTATACCGAAGCCGATCGCCACGCCCTGCACGTCAAGAAGGCCGACGAAGCCTACCACATCGGCCCCGACTCCATCGCCGGCTATCTCAACATCCATCGCATCGTCAATCTGGCGGTGGCCACCGGTTGCGACGCCATCCATCCCGGTTATGGCTTTCTCTCCGAGAATCCCGATTTTGCCCGCGTCTGCGCCGAACGCGGCATCACCTTCATCGGTCCCTCGTCCGAGGTGATCGCCCGCATGGGAGACAAGACCGCCGCCCGCGAGGCGATGATTGCGGCCGGTATCCCGGTGGTCCCGGGCTCCGAGGGCAACCTGGCCGACGTGGATGAGGCATTGGCAGTGGCCGAAGAAGTGGGCTATCCGGTGATGCTCAAAGCCACCTCCGGGGGCGGGGGGCGCGGCATCCGCCGCTGCGACGATCCCGACGCCCTGCGACAGGCTTTCCCCCGCGTGGTCTCCGAGGCGGAAAAGGCCTTCGGCCGCGCCGAGGTGTTCTTGGAAAAGTGCATCGTCGACCCCCGCCACATCGAGGTCCAGATCCTCGCCGACCACCACGGCGAAGTCATCCACCTCTTCGAGCGTGACTGCTCCCTGCAACGTCGTCACCAAAAGCTGGTGGAGATCGCCCCCTCCCCCCAGCTGAGCGAGGCACAACGACGCGAGGTCTGTGACCATGCCGTGCGGGCAGCTCGGGCGGTGGGCTATCACAATGCCGGCACGGTGGAATTCCTTCTCGATGACCAGGGACGCTTCTATTTCATGGAGATGAACACCCGTCTTCAGGTGGAACATCCCGTCACCGAGGCCATCACCGGGGTGGACATCGTCGCCGAACAGATCCGCATCGCCCAGGGAGAACCGCTGGCATTCACCCAAGACCAGGTCGGCAAACGCGGCTATGCGATGGAATTTCGCATCAACGCCGAAGACCCCAAGAACGACTTCCTGCCCCACCTGGGGCGCATCACCCGCTATTTCGCCCCCGGCGGCCCCGGCACCCGCACCGATTCAGCCATCTACACCGGCTACGTCATCCCCCCCGACTACGATTCCATGTGCGTCAAACTCATCGTCTGGGCCCTGGAATGGGAAGCGTTGTTGCGCCGGGCGCGCCGCGCCTTGCAAGACCTCACCGTGGACGGGGTGCGCACCACCATTCCCTACCATCTGGAGATCCTCAAGAACGCGGATTTCCGCGCCGGACGCATCGACACCGGCTTCGTGGAACGCCACCCGGAGCTGGTGGACTACTCCACCCGGCGCCCGCCCCGAGACCTGGCGGCCGCCATCGCCGCTGCCATCGCCGCCCACCAGCGTTTGTAACAAGGAACGACCATGCCCAAGGTTCATGTCACCGAAACCGTATTGCGCGACGGCCAGCAATCCCTCATTGCCACCCGTCTGCGCACCGAAGACATGCTCCCCATCTGTCCCAAATTGGACCAAGTGGGTTACTGGTCCCTGGAAGTCTGGGGCGGAGCCACCTTCGATGCCTGCCTGCGTTTCCTCAAGGAAGACCCCTGGGAGCGATTACGCAAACTGCGCAAGGCCCTGCCCAACACGAGGCTGCAGATGCTGCTGCGTGGCCAGAACCTGCTCGGCTACCGGCACTACGCCGACGACGTGGTGGAAGCCTTCGTCGCCAGGGCGGCGGAAAATGGCATCGACGTCTTTCGCATCTTCGACGCCCTCAACGACCTGCGCAATCTGGAGACCGCGGTAGCGGCAGTGAAGCGCAGCGGACGCCATGCCCAGGGTACCATCTGTTACACCACCTCCCCGGTGCACGATCTCGATGGCTTCCTCGCCCAGGGCCGCGAACTGGAGGCCATGGGCTGCGATTCAGTGGCCATCAAGGACATGGCCGGACTGCTCACCCCCGCCGCAGCCGAAAAGCTGGTGGCCGCGCTGGCGAGCGAACTCACCATCCCGATCCATCTCCACACCCACGCCACCTCCGGCCTGGCGGCCATCTGTCAGTTCAAGGCGGTGGAAAACGGCTGCCAGCACATCGACACCGCCATCTCCGCCTTCGCCGGCGGCGCCAGCCATCCCGCCACCGAGAGCATGGTGGCCGCCCTGCGTGACACCCCCTACGACACTGGTCTGGACTTGGAGTTGCTGCAAGAAATCGGCTTCTATTTCAAGAGCGTGCGCGAGAAATACCGCCGGTTCGAGAGCGAATTCACTGGACTGGACACCCGGGTCCAAGTGAATCAGGTCCCCGGCGGCATGATTTCCAACCTCACCCACCAGCTCCGAGAGCAAGGCGCGTTGAACCGCATCGAGGAAGTCCTGGCGGAGATCCCCCGGGTACGGGCCGACCTCGGCTACCCCCCCCTGGTCACCCCCACCTCCCAGATCGTCGGCACTCAGGCGGTACTCAACGTCCTCACCGGCCAGCGCTACCAGAGCATCACCAACGAGGTGCGCCAATACCTGCGTGGGTGGTATGGACGCCCGCCGGGGGCGGTGAACGAAGAACTGCGCCGTACCGCCATCGATGACGAACCGCTCATCGACGACCGCCCGGCCAATCACCTGCAGCCCGAACTCGAGGCCCTGCGTGAAGAGATCGGCGCATTGGCCGCCAGCGAGGAAGACGTACTCACCTTCGCCATGTTCCCCGATATCGGCCGGGAATTCCTCGAACAACGGGCCACTGGCAAGCTGCAACCCGAGCCCCTGGAACCCCCGCCTGACGAAGAGACCCAAATCTGCGGCCCGGCCCCCACCGAATTCAAGGTCACCCTCCACGGTGAGACCTATCACATCCACATCACCGGCACCGGCCACCGTCACCAGGCACAACGCCCCTTCTATCTCCTGGTGGACGGCGTCCCCGAAGAGATCTTGGTGGAGACCCTGGCCGAAGTGGAGGTAACCCCCGGCGGCCCGGCCGGCCTGCTCTCCAGCCCCCGTGGCGACAGCGCCGACAGCACCCGCCCCCGGGCCAGTTCACCGGGGGACGTCACCACCACCATGCCCGGCACGGTGGTGGAGGTCCTGGTAAAAGAAGGCGAGCACGTCGAGGCCGGCGCCCCCCTGCTCATCGCCGAGGCGATGAAAATGGAGACCGAGATCCGCGCCCCCATCTCCGGCACGGTCACCGCCATCCATGTCGAGAAAGGCGCCCGAGTCAACCCTGACGAGACCCTGGTCCACATCGAGCAATGAACGACCGTCCGTTGATCCTCGCTTCCACCTCTCCCTACCGGAAAGAGCTGCTCGCCCGGCTGCAGATCGATTTCACCGCCACCGCCCCCGAGACCGACGAGACCCCCTGCCCCGGCGAAGCGGCAGAGACCCTGGTGATGCGGCTGGCGGAGGCCAAGGCCCGCTCCGTGGCCCCGCGGCATCCCCGGGCGCTCATCATCGGCTCCGACCAAGTGGCCAGCATCGAAGGGGAAATTCTCGGGAAACCCGGGGATGCGGCACGAGCAGAGGCACAACTGCGTCGTCTCAGCGGCCGCACGGTGGTATTCCACACCGGGATCGTCCTGCTGGACAGTGCCACCGGTGCCCTGTGGCGGGACCGCATCCCCTTCTACGTCACTTTCCGGGAATTGAGCGAAAGCACCATCCGCGCCTACCTGCAACGCGAACCCGCCTTGGACTGCGCTGGCGCGTTCAAATCCGAGGGGTTGGGGATCGCCCTGTGTCAACGCATGGAGGGCCAAGATCCCAGCGCCCTGATGGGCCTGCCACTGATCCGGCTCAGCCAGATGCTGGAGGCCGCGGGCCACCCGGTCATCTGAGACCGTTCAGATAGAACAGCTCGCTGGCGAGGCGCTCGGCCACTGCCCCACCCAGGCGGCGCGCCAAACGATCCAGATAGCTCTCGCGACGGGTGAAATCCACCACCCGTTCCACCCCGACCACCTCACGCGCCACCTCGCCGACACTGGCCAGACCGTCCACCAAACCCAGCTCCTTGGCCTGACGACCGGTCCACACCCAGCCATTGAACAGATCCACCTCCTGGGACAGGCGCTCCCCGCGCCCGGCCTTCACCGCCTCCACGAACTGCCGATAGGTATCCGCCAGCAGCGACTCCACATGAGCGGCGTCCTCGGGATCCAAAGGCGAGAAGGGGTCGAGGAAACCATTA
>JALSHN010000294.1 GCA_026982215.1 Gammaproteobacteria bacterium | reverse complement strand
CCAAGCGGCGAGCGACAGCACCCCGGCATGCACCGTCATCAGCAAGGCGAAACGGGCGATGTCCGCCGCATGGATCCCGAAATGCTCCTCCCACGGCTCGGTGAGAAACATGTGCACGTCACGCCAGGTGATGTGGCTCTTGCCCAGCGCGTACCAGCTCATGTCCAGCTCCACCACCAACAGCAGGATCCAGACCACCACCGCTGTCACGGTGAGCGCTCGCACCGTATGTAGCCGCCGCACCGCCCAACCCAGCAACAGCAACAACAACGCCGCCGGGGCCACGCTCACCAGCACCAGCACCGCCAACTCAAACAGGGTCGGTTGCGGCCAGCCATAGGCCCCATGGCCATGAAAGAGAGGCCAATTGAGCCAGCGCAGCACGATGTTGGCGGCGAGCCAGAGGAAAACGAAGACAAGGAACAGGACCCGTGGCCCTCCCTGGCGGCGGGGGTCATGAAAGAGGAAGGAGCGTGTCATGATGCGGTGGATTGTGTCACAACCAAAGCCATACGGGAAAGCAGTGAATTGGTGATTTTCCCTCCCTCCTCCACGGCAAAAAAAAACGGCGGGCCCAGTCGGGTCCGCCGCCAATTCACAGAACAGTGAGGCTCAGGCCACCCGGCCCACGCCCTCGGCCTTGTCGCGGTACTCCGCCATTTGATGGAAATTCAGATAGCGGTAGATCTCCGCCGCCATGGGCTCGATGCGGCGGGCAAAGGCCATGTATTCCTCCACGGTGGGGATCTTGCCCAGGCGTGCCGAGACCGCGGCCAGCTCGGCGGAGGCGAGATACACCCGGGCATCCTTGCCCATGCGGTTGGGGAAATTGCGGGTGGAGGTGGAGACCACCGTGGCCCCGTCGTGCACCCGGGCCTGATTGCCCATGCATAATGAACATCCCGGCACCTCGGTGCGCGCCCCCACCCGGCCGAAGATGGCGTAGTACCCCTCCTCGGTGAGTTGGTGTTGATCCATGCGGGTGGGCGGGGCGATCCACAGCCGGGTGGGCAGGGCGCCGGCATCCTCCAGCAGCTTGCCGGCGGCGCGGTAGTGACCGATGTTGGTCATACAGGAACCGATGAACACCTCGTCCACCCCATCCCCCGCCACCTCGGAGAGGGGGCGGATGTCATCGGGATCGTTGGGGCAGGCCAGCAGCGGTTCGGTGATCTCGTCGAGGTCGATCTCGATCACCTCGGCATACTCGGCGTCGGGGTCGGGCTGCAGCAGCTCAGGCTTGTCCAGCCAGGCCTGCATGGCGTCGATGCGCCGCTGCAGGGTGCGCTTGTCCTCGTACCCCTCGGCGATCATCCATTTCAGCAGGGTGATGTTGGACTCGAGGAACTCGGCGATGGGCTCGGGATTGAGGCGCACGGTACAGCCGTTGGCGGAGCGCTCGGCGGAGGCATCGGCGAACTCGAAGGCCTGTTCCACGGTGAGATCGGGCAGGCCCTCGATCTCCAACACCCGACCGGAGAAGACGTTCTTCTTGCCGGCCTTCTCCACGGTGAGCAGGCCGCGCTGGATGGCCACGTAGGGGATGGCATTCACCAGATCCCGCAGGGTGATACCCGGCTGGATCTTACCCTTGAAGCGCACCAGCACCGACTCGGGCATGTCCAGCGGCATCACCCCCAGGGCGGCGGCGAAGGCCACCAGCCCCGAACCGGCGGGGAAGCTGATGCCGATGGGAAACCGGGTGTGAGAGTCGCCGCCGGTGCCCACGGTGTCGGGCAGGATCATTCGGTTCAACCAGGAGTGGATCACCCCGTCGCCCGGGCGCAGGGAGACCCCGCCACGGCTGGTGATGAACTCGGGCAGCTCGTGCTGCAGCTTGATGTCCACCGGTCGCGGGTAGGCGGCGGTGTGACAGAAGCTCTGCATCACCAGATCGGCGGAGAAGCCCAGGCAGGCGAGTTCCTTGAGCTCGTCGCGGGTCATGGCCCCGGTGGTGTCCTGGGAGCCCACGGTGGTGATCCGCGGCTCGCAATAGGTCCCCGGGCGCACCCCCTCCACCCCACAGGC
>JALSHN010000293.1 GCA_026982215.1 Gammaproteobacteria bacterium | reverse complement strand
CGGTTCCATGCACCTCTTCGATGCCGAACGGCGTTTCCTGGGCGGCTATGCCATCGTCGGTGAGACCTTTCCCATCGCCATTGGAGCCGCCTACCGGATCCGCATGACCGAGGCCCCCGATGCCGTGCTGTGCTATTTCGGCGACGGCGCCGCCAACCAGGGCACCTTCCACGAATCCCTCAACATGGCCGCGCTGTGGCGGCTGCCGGTGTTGTTCATCTGCGAGAACAACCACTACCAGATCGGCACCGAGATCCACCGCCACTCCGCAGTGGCCGAGATCCATCGCCGGGCCTGCGCCTACGGCATGGAAGGCCGGCGGGTGGACGGTATGGACGTGCTGGCGGTACTGGAAGCCACGCAAGAGGCCTTGGCCCACATCCGTGCCGGGCATGGCCCGGTGTTGCTGGAATGCGAGACCTACCGCTATCGCGGTCACTCCATGGCCGACCATGGTGCCTACCGCTCCCAATTGGAGGTGGCCGAGTTCCGCGCCCGTGATCCCTTGCGCCGTTTCCGCGAGCTCGCCGCGGAAAAAGGCTGGCTCAGCGCCGAAGAGGCCGATGAATTGGACCAGCGGGCACAACGAACGGTGGACGAGGCCGTGGCCTTCGCCGAGGCCAGCCCGCCACCCACCGAGCTGGAAAAAGACGTCTACGTCCATCCCTTGGATCTCTATGGAGGTGGGCGATGAAACGCCGTCACAACGAAAACGCCGGGCTCATCGACGTCAGCACACCCCGCGAGCGTCTGAAACTGTGGGAGGCCCTCAACATCGCCCATGACCGTGCCCTGGCCGAGGACGACTCGGTGTTCGTCATCGGCGAGGACGTGGGTCTCTATGGCGGCAGCTACCGGGTCACCCAAGGGCTCTATGCCAAATACGGCGAGTGGCGCCTGCGCGACGCCCCCATCTCCGAAAACAGCTTCACCGGCCTGGGGGTGGGCGCGGCGCTGGTGGGCGGGCGGCCCATCGTCGAGATCATGACCGTCAATTTCGCCCTGCTGGCCCTGGACGCCCTCATCAACATGGCCGCCAAGCTGCGCTACATGTCCGGCGGCCAGTTCCGCGTGCCGCTGGTGGTACGCATGCCCGGCGGGGTGGCCAAACAGCTCGCCGCCCAACACTCCCAACGGCTGGAACACACCCTGATGAACGTGCCGGGGCTGCGCATCGTCACCCCCGCCACCCCCCAGGACGCCTACTGGCAACTTCTGCAAGCGGTGCGCGAGGATGACCCCATCATCTGCCTGGAACACGAACTGCTCTATTTCCAGGAAGGCCCCTTCGACCCCGACCTGCCACCACCGTCGATGCACGCCGCCGCCCTGCGCCGGGAAGGAGGCGACCTCACCCTCATCGCCTGGCACCGAATGGTGGACGTCTCCCTGCAAGCGGCCGAGACCCTGGCGGAGCAACACGGTATCCAGGCCGAGGTCATCGACCTGCGCAGCCTGCGGCCGCTGGACCTGCCCACGCTGCAACACTCGCTGGCCAAGACCCACCGCGCCCTGGTGGTGGAGGAGGACTGCCGCTTCGCCGGGGCCGGGGCGGAGATCTGCGCCGAACTGAGCGAGCGCAGCTTCTTCGACCTCGACGCCCCCATCGCCCGGGTGGCCGGGGCCGATGTCCCCACCCCCTACAACGCCGAACTGGAGGCCGCCTCCATCCCCCGGCCACAGAATGTGGTGGCGGCGGCCCTGCGGTTGCTGGGGCGCCCCGACTGAGCCTGCCCGCGCCGTTCGAGGCTGACTTCAACAGCGGTTCAAGGGGTGTAAAACGAGGCCCAGATGTGGGTAGTGCGGCCGTCGTTCTGGGCCCAGGCGGCCAGCGCCCGTCCATCGGACACCACCGCCAGGCTGGGATCGGTATCCCCCGCCCCGTCGTCCTCGATGGGCATGGCGGCCTCCCATTGCCCATCGGCGCCGAGGTGCCGCCCCCAGACGTCGTAGCGGGTGCCAAAGGACTGGGTCCAGATCACCAGGGCCGCGCCCCCCTTGTCCATGCCCACCTGGGAGTAGAGCACGGT
>JALSHN010000292.1 GCA_026982215.1 Gammaproteobacteria bacterium | reverse complement strand
TGGGGCGCGGGGGAATGCGGTTGTTACGGCTGTGCCTTCTCGTGGCCGGGATGCTTCGGCGAGGTCGCCGACGATGGTGGTACGGGCTTCGTTGGTATCGCCCCTGGGGAAGAGACGGTCGGGGAGTGAGGCCACGGGGCAGGCTGATTTTCCACCGGCACCGCCTGGGGAGGTGCCCACGTTGAGGGAGCCGTTGGGGCGGAGAGCGCCGGCACCCGCTTCACGGGTGGAGGTGCCCTCTCCACCGGCCCCGGCCGTGTCTTCGGTGCCATTGGCGTGTGGTGAGCCTCCCGAGGCGTCGTTGTTGCGTCCGCCGGCAAGGGTTTCGCCGCAGCCGGTGTCATCGGTGGCGCGTCCACCACGGCCCGTGCGGTCTCGCCGCCGTGGCCGTTCTCGTCATTTGGCGCCTTCGGTTCGGCGGCGCGGGGATTGGTTGCCTTGGGTGGCCGTGTTATTGCTGGCCGCGGTGGTGGCGCTCAATTTCGTCATCATCGGTCAGGTGTCACCCCGACACGGGGAAGATCGCTCTTTGTCGGGACTTGCGGCTGCCGGGCAGGGGGGGGCGATGCTCTCCTTCGGGCGGGCGCCGGCGGAGGCCATCGGCTGGTCGGCGGTGGCAGAGATGCCACGCCCGGTCGGGGCGGGGTGGAGTGATGCGCCGTATTTGCCTTGGGCGCGGCCATTGGAGGGTCTGCCTCCACCCTTCGAGCCTTCGCGCTTGCGGGTGCATGTGGTACATCGCGGGGATACGTTGTGGGGGTTGGCGCAGCGTTTGCTGGATGATCCATGGCGTTATCGGGAGTTGGCACGCTTCAGTAATATCCGTGACCCGGATCTGATCCTGCCGGGTGAGTTCATTTATTTTCCCGCGGCAGGCTCAGCCGGTGCTGCACCCGCGACGCGGTAGCATAGGGTCCGATCCACGGGGTGAGGTTCCTCGGCCGGGGCATGTCGCTGGATCTGTCGGGGTGGTCAGGCTGTAATGCCTGCTCAAGGTCGTGCTTGTCCAAATTGTCCAGGTCGAGTAAAACGCCCTTCTGGATCGAGGGGATCTGGTTTTTCATGCAGCGAAGTTTGAGGGATGTGAATTGGACGAACGAGAACCGCGCCCGATTCTGGCGGTGAGTGCATGTCTGTTGGGCGAGTCGGTTCGCTACGATGGTCGCCATAAACGTGACGATTGGGTCTGTGAGGTGCTCTCCCGCCATTTTCATCTGCAGCCGCTTTGCCCGGAGGTGGGAGCGGGGCTGGGTGTCCCGCGTCCGTCGGTGCGTCTGGTGCGCCGTGGGGATGAGTTGCGTGCCGTGGGGGTGGAGGATGCCGATGTGGATGTCACGGAGTCGTTGGCGGCCTTCACGCGGGATTATTTGCGCGGCCAGCGGGTGGATGGGATGGTGCTCAAGGCCCGCTCACCCAGTTGCGCCTTGGACAGCGCACCGGTGGACGAGGGCGGCGAGACCGGGCCGGGTCTGTTTACTGCGCGTGTGGTGGCGCGTTGGCCGTGGTTGCCAGTGATCGAGGAGAATGGGCTGGCCGATTTGTGGCGGCGGCTGCATTTCGTGGAGCGGGCCTGGATCGGCTTCGGCCTGCGCAGCGGGCGCTTGGGGTGTCTGCGGCCTTCTTGGGTGTATCGCCTGCAGGGGCGGGGGCCGGGGGGGATCGATCAGGATCCGGCCCGTTCCTTGGAGGAGGCATTGGCACGGCCGTGGCAGGTGTCGGAGATTGCCAGGCAGGGGGCCTTTCTGTGTCAGGATCCGCGCCTGCCCGAGGCATGGCGCGAGCGCTTGCAGGCGGTGCCGCCCGAGGCCGAGCCGGCCTTGCGTCTGGGGGTGTTGCTGGCGGCCCTGGCAGCCTTGGACGGCGATGCCCGGGGGGAGGCGTTGTTTCTCGCCGTTGGCGGGCAGCTGCGGTGTCTCGCCGCCGAAGGTGAGCCATGCTGAGTTTTTTCGCCTCCCGCTTGCTGGCCACGGGAGTGGTGCTGTTCGGGGTCACCGTGTTGGTGTTCGCCCTGATCCATCTGATTCCCGGGGATCCAGT
>JALSHN010000291.1 GCA_026982215.1 Gammaproteobacteria bacterium | reverse complement strand
GTGGTGGCCATCGCCATCTTGCTGCTCAAATTCACCCAGGAGCTGTGGCACCTGCTGTCCAATCTCTGGGAAGAGGACTTCCGCCACGTGCTGCTCATCGTCCTCAAGCTGGTGGACATCGCTCTCATCGCCGATCTGTTGCTATTAGTGATCTTCAGCGGCTACGAGAATTTCGTCTCCCGCATCGATGTCATCGACGAGGACCGTCCACGGTGGATGGGCAAGATCACCTTCTCGGGCATCAAGATCAAATTATTCGGCTCCATCGTCGCCATCTCCGGCATCGAACTGCTCAAAGTCTTCATGCAGGTGGAGGAGTACACCCAGGAACAGGTCCTCTGGCTGGTCCTCATCCACATTACCTTCGTGGTCTCCGGGTTGTTGTTCTCCTTGATGGACAAACTGGCCGCCCAGACCCATCTGCTGGAAGAGGAGGAGCGGGAGCTGTTCCACCGCCGGCGGATGGAGGAGACCGAGGCCAAGCTGAGACCGGCGGAGGAGGTCCAGGAGAGACATCGTTGAGGTCGCCTTCATGGAGATGATCCGTTGGGACGAGGAACGCGACGGGCCGCTCTCCGAAGCAGCCATGCGGGCCAAGCTGGAGGAATGGGGGTACGTGGTGTCCCGGTACGTCTATCCGCCGGGGACGGTGTTTCCTCCCCACACCCACGCGGTGGACAAGATCGACGCCGTACTCAGCGGGCGGTTTCGCTTGACGCTCCCCGAGGGCAGTGTAGTGCTCGAAGCGGGCGAGATGGTACGCATCCCGCGGGGGGTGGTGCACAGCGCCGAGGTGGTGGGGGACGAACCCGTGGTGAGCCTGGACGCCGTGCGCAGACGATGAGGCAAAAAAACCGCCGAAGCGAAACTCCGGCGGTATCCAAATAGGCTCTGAGAGATTAAAGAGCCTGCGTGCACTCACCCCATGTGCGTCCCGGAGAACCATGGGACGCGAGACCGTCGACGACGGTCAGTCACCACCCATACAAATATCGTTCCACCCCGAGTGCGAACCAACTGGTCTGGGTCTGGGTATCGACCACACCATCCCCATCCAGGTCCGTCTCCACCAAGGCCACCCCGCCCGGCAGGGCGGTGATCCAGCTGGTGGAGGTCATCATTCCCCCCTGCTCCGGCGCAATCCCACCCGTCTGCTCTCGGGGGCGACGTTCCTCATCCCCGCCAGGGGCGTCAGCGTGCTGACGAAGACGTCACCGAATTGACTGTCTCGGATCTGGACGTCGAATTCCAGACGTTGGGTCCCGGCGACCTCATCCCATGTCCGGCGGATCCGGTAACGATGCGCCAGGGTCACCACCTCCCCGTTCCGGTCACGGCTGGTGAGCCACTCCCCCTCGCTGAGCTGAACGAAGCGGCGGTTGTCCTCACTCTCCAGGGTGATCCGCCCCACGCCATCCTGGCTACGTGTCCCCCAGGGGCCGGAAACGATGAAGCCTTCGCGGGCCACCTCGGTCACACTGCGCCATGGGGCAAAGACATAGGGTTGGCCGCTCAATTCACCAGGGTATAGCGGCGGACACCGTTCAACGTGGCCTGCCCTTGGAGGCAATCGCTGAAAAGGCGGGTGTGGCTGTCGCCCTGGGAAGGCCAGGGTAGCCCCTGATCGTCACGGATCACGGTGAGGGTGCCGACGCCGGGACAGGGGATCACCTGCTCGGTGATGGCCTCGATCATCACCCTGCCCCCGTTTTCCAGCACGTGCACCACATCGGGGGTCTTCGCCCGGGGAGTACTCCAAAGGGCGAAAGGATCGGCCCCGGCGGTGGTGGCCACCACCGCCAGGGCCTTGCGCGAAAGCCCCACCGCCGCTTCCGGCGAGTCCACCACCTAGCCTGGCTCCGCCGGCAGTTGCGGCCGAGGCTCCGAACACGCGGTGACGAAAATGGCGAGCCAACATGCCCGCACGGCGCGATCCATGGCCGTCCTCCATGCTTCCCTGCCCCATTCGACCCTCTTGCGGGGCCTTTCCATGTAAGTATGGACAGGGAGGCGCCGCTGTCAAAGTCACCGTCCGCTCAACGGCCGTCGAGCATCTGCGCCAACCGGTCGGCGGGAACGTAACCCGTGATCATCTCACCGTCTTCCAACAGCAGGGTGGGCGTGCCGCTCACGCCCACCATGCGGGCGGCGGCCATGTGTTCGTCCACCGGATTGTCACACTGGGCCCGGGGCAGTTTCTCCCCCTGCTTGGCGCGGGTCAGGGCTGCTTGGCGATCCTTGGCACACCAGGCGGAGACGGCCTTGTAATAAGACTCGGTGAATTTCCCGCTGCGGGGGAAGGCCAAGTAACGGATCTCGATGCCCCGATTGAGGTACTGATCCATCTCCCGATGCAGCTTGCGGCAATAACCGCAATCCACGTCGGTGAAGACGGTGACCACGTGTTTCACCGCGCCCTGGGGGCGGAAGACGATCATGTCGTCCTCGTCGAGGCGCTCGAGCACCGCCTTGCGCTGCCCCTTGCGGGTACGCTCGGTGAGATTGACCATCTTCTGGAGATCCAGCAAATCACCCTCGATGAGATAACGCCCGTCGGCGGTGACGTAGAAGATCTGCCCGCCATAGATCACCTCATAGAGGCCGGCGAGCGGGGTGGGACGCACCACGTCGGGCTGATCATTGGGGATGATCTGCGACAGGCGCTGCTTGATGGTAGCGATGTCTTCCGCCTCGCCCGCCCAAAGCGCGGGGGCCGCGCCCAACAGCAACGTCACGAAGGCGGCGAGAAACAAGGGGGTACGGGTCACGTTCGTCTCCTCGATGATGAGATGGTGAATCGGGCGATTATGCCACCATTTGGACCGCTGACGCGGCGAAGTGCTCCTGGCATCGGCACTCACCCCCGCGGGTGGTGTTCCCGGTGGATCCGGGCCAGGCGCACCCGGGCCACGTGGGTGTAGATCTGGGTGGTGGAGATATCGGCATGGCCGAGGAGCATCTGCACCGTGCGCAGGTCGGCCCCGTGGTGGATCAGATGGGTGGCAAAGGCATGGCGCAGGGTATGGGGCGAGAGCGGCTGTTCGATCCCGGCCAGGCGGGCATAGCGCTTCACCAACTGCCAGAAGGCCTGGCGGGTCATGGGAGCGCCGCGACGGGTGACGAACAGCGCCTCGCTCAAACGGCCGTGCAACAATGCCATCCGTGCCCGATGCACATAACGCTGCAGCCACGTCAGCGCCTCCTCCCCCAAGGGCACCAACCGTTCCCGGCCTCCCTTGCCTTCCACTTGGACCACCCCCTGTCCCACGCGCACCCGCCCCATCTCCAGCGCCACCAACTCACTCACCCGCAGCCCGGTGGCATAGAGCACCTCCAGCATGGCACGGTCACGCAGCCCCAGGGGCGTGTCGGTATCCGGCGCGGCCAACAACGCCTCCACCTGGGCCTCGCTCAAGGTATCGGGCAGGCGTCTTGGACGCCGCGGCGGGAGAATACCCTCGGTGGGATCGTCCCCCCGCAACCCCTCACGCAGCAGATAGGCGTAGTAGCGCCGCAGGCTGGAGAGAAAGCGCGCGGCGCTGGTGGCCTGTCCGCCGGCCCCCAAGCGTTCGCCGAGATAGCGCTCCAACTCGGCACGCCCCGCCCGTTCCAGAGACGACCCGTGCGAGCGCAGCCAGGCATGACAGCGGCCGAGGTCGCGCCCATAAGCCTCCAAGGTATTGCGTGCCAAACCGGCCTCCAGCCACAGGCTGTCGAGGAATCGCTCCACATGAGGGACCTCTTTCATACCGGCCGAGCCCCACGTCCCATCCGCAGCAGGCTAGGCAGCAGCAACAAGGTGAACACGGTGCTCAACGCCAACCCGCCGACGATCACCGCCGCCAGACCGCGATAGAGCTCACTGCCGGCCCCGGGAATCAGCGCCAACGGCAACATCCCGAACAGACTGGTGAGGGTGCTCATGAAGATGGGGCGCAGCCGCATGCGCACGGCCTCGGCCACCGCCTCGTCCCGCCCCAGGCCGGCACGCTCACCGGCACGGGTCTGGTGAACCAGCAGAATGGCGTTGTTCACCACCAACCCCAGCAAAATGATGAAACCGATCATGGTGAGCAGATCCAGGGGCTGAAAAGTGAATTGATTGACCACTTTCAAGGCGATCACCCCACCCACCGTCGCCAGAGGAATGGTGAACAACACCAGCAGACTGTCGCGGAAAGAACGGAACAAGGCACTCATGAGCAGGTAGAGGATCACCAAGGCCAACAAAAAATTGCCCCCCATGGCATCCAAGGCGCGTGCCAACTCATCGGCACTGCCGGCATAGCGGATATCGCCATCCTCGGGCAGCCACTGGGCCAGCTTCGGTCCCACCTGCTGCTGTAAAGTCACCAGGGCCTCCTCCAGAGAGACTGACTCCGGCGGCGTGACCTGAAGGGTGACGGTACGGCGACGATCGATACGGCGGATCTCCTTCGGCCCGGCGGTGCGGCGCAGTTCCACCAATTCACCCAGCGGTACCACCCCGGCCTCGGGCGTGACCAGCGGCTGAGCCAGCAGATCCTCCGGGTAACGCCACGGCTCGGCCTGAAGACGCACATCCAAATGCCGGGTACCGTCGAACCACTCCCCCACCCGCACCCCGTCACCGAAGGCCGGCAACAGCGCCCCCACGGTGGCACGATCCCAACCCACCTCGGCGATACGGTCCTCACGCGGAATCAGGCGCAGTTCGGGGCGGGAAAGGGCCAGCTCAGGGAAGGGACGCACCGAGGCCCCGGGCAATGCCCGGCGGATCTCACTGAAACCGGCGCGGCCGGCGGCCATCAATGCCTCCAGATCACCGCCCTGGAGATCGACGTCGATGCTGCGCCCGGCACCGAAGCGGCCGAACAACGAACTGCGCTTGGCGAACGCCAGCGTACCGGGAAAGCCGTTGATCAACCGGTTGATCAACGGCACCAGCTCGGGGGTACGCGCCGGATCCACCGCCCGGGCACCCATGAAGGCCCCGCCCTCGAAGGCGACAAAGAAATAATCGTTGATCCGCGGCTCCCGCTCACCGGCGACATACGGGGCCATGCGCCGGGCCACCACCTGGCCCATCTCCCGCTCCAGGGTGTCCAGATTCTGCCCCGGCGGCGGCAGAATGAAGGCAAACACCAAGTTCCGGTTGCCCTGAGGCAGATAATCGGCCGGCGGCAACCACCATAGACTGAGTCCCACCGCCCCCCCAGTGAGCCCCACCACCCAGGCCCAACGCCGCCCCGGGGTGGCGCTCAGACGCATGATCGACCGGGTGGCGGCCTGCCACCAGCGGGCATGGGGATCCTCCAGGCGCGACTGAGTCAACCAACCCCGGGCCGCCGCCGGCACCACGGTGATCGCCACCAGCAACGACAACACGATGGCCGCAGCCAGGGTCAGCGCCAAATCGGCGAACAGCTGCCCCGCCTCCTCTTCCATGAACACCACCGGCAGAAAGATCGCCACCGTGGTGGCGGTGGAGGCCAACAACGCCCCCCACACCTGGCCGGTGCCCTGCAAGGCCGCCGCCTCTGCCTCCTCACCGCGCTCGCGCAGCCGCACGATGTTCTCCAGCACGATGATGGCCGCGTCCAGCACCATCCCCACCGCGAAGGCCAACCCTGCCAGCGAGATGACGTTGAGGGTGCGGCCGGTGAGCTCCATCACCAGGAAACTGGAAATCAGGCAGATGGGAATGCTCAAGGCGACGATCAAGGTGGCACGCAAGCGGCGCAGAAACCACCACAACACCCCGATGGCCAGCGCCACCCCCAACAACAGGTTGCCGCTGAGCAGATCGATGGCCCGATGGATATAGCGGGTCTCGTCATAGACCTGGGTCAAGGTGAGCCCGGCCCGCGCCAAAGGCCCCTGGCGCAGCTCCTCCGCCGCCGCCTGCAGCCCCGCCATCACCTGGAGCACGTTCACTCCGGTCTCGCGATAGGCGTTCACCGCCATCGCCGGCTCGCCGTTCTGGATCACGAAACTGGCCCGCTCGGCCAACGTCCGTTCCACCCGGGCCACATCCCGCAGGCGCACCGGACGGCCCTCGTGCCAGGCCAGCACCATCTCTTCCAATCCCGCCAACGAATAACGCCCGGCGAAACGCAAGGTGTAACTGCGCCGTCCCACGTCGTGATCCCCGCCGGAGCGATCCTCCGCCCCCGAGGCTCGGCGCAGCACCTCCGGCAATTCCAGCCCGAAGGCCGCCAGGGCGTAAGGGTCGAACGTGATGCGGATCTCCTCCTCCCGCCCCCCGCGCACCTCCGAACGCGCCACCCCGGGGATGCGCTCGAAACGGGTCTGCACCGTATCCTCGATGAACGACTGGTAACTGGCGATGGGACGCTCGTTACCGGGCGCCGGCTTGATGATGAACCAAGCGATGGGCTGACTGCGGTCGCTGGCGGTGGAGATCACCGGCTCCTCGGCCTCCGCGGGATAGCGCGGCACCCGGTTGAGGCGGCTCATCACCTCCAGCAAGGCCCGGCGCATGTCGGTCCCCACGGCGAAGGTGAGGGTGATCGAGGCGGAGCCGAACTTGGCCTGAGCCAGCAACTCCGTCATCCCCGGCACCCCGCGCAAGGCATCCTCCTGCGGCTCGACGATCTCCGCCTCCACCTCCTGCGGTGCAGCTCCGGGCCAAGCGGTGGTGATGGCGATCTCCGGACGCTCCACTTCGGGGGTGAGCTGCACCGGCAGACGGGACAAGGCCAAGGCGCCGAAAATCACCGCCAGCAGCACCCCCACCACCACCGCCACGGGGTTTTCCAGGGCACGACGACTGAGCATCATGGTGTGGCGCGCTCCCGCAACCGAACCTTCTGACCGGGGCGCAGGCGCTCGGCACCGCGGATCACCACCGCATCCCCCGCTGCCAGCCCCACCCCGTCCACGGCGATCCAATCTCCCTCGGCCGGACCTAGGCGCACCGGAATCCGCTCCACCGACTCCCCCACCACCTTGAACACCGCCGCGCCGCCGCCACGCAGCACCAAGGCATCACGCGGCACCACCAGACGCCGGCTCGGGCGATCCAAAGGCACCCACAAACGGGCCGGGGCCCCTGGTATCCCTGCCTCCACCACCGCCCAGACATCCACCTGACGGCTGCGGGGATCGGCCACCGGCGCCACCGCCCGCAGGCGGGCCTCCACCGTCCGCCCCGCCACCTGTGCCGGCAGGCGCTGCCCCACATCCAAGTGCGCCGCCGCGGCCAACGGCACCGCCGCCCGCAACTCCAGCGCCTCGTCCCCCACCAATCGCAGCACCGCCTCCCCGGCGCCCACCCACTCCCCGGGGCGGCGCAAACGCTCGGTCACCACCCCCGGGAACGGCGCCACCAGGCGACGGCGCTCCAACGCCAGCTCCGCCTGGCGCAACCGCGCCTGGGCCGCCCGCTGCTGAGCCCGCGCCTGAGCAAGTTCGTTACGCACCTCGTCCCATTGGGTCTGGGCGGCGCTGTTCTCCTTGGCCAGACGCGCCAAACGCCGTTCCTCTTCCTGGAGATAGCGCACCTGGGTCCGCCAGCGTTCCCATTCGGCCTGGGCGACATCCCGCTGCGCCAGCTCGCTGCGATCGTCCAGACGGGCCAAGGGTTCACCCGCGGCCACCCGCATCCCCTCACGGGCCAACCAACGCAACCGTCCCCCCCGTTCCGGTGCCAGCCGCGCCTCGTCCACCGCCACCACCTGAGCGCTCACCCAGCGCCCCGGCGCAATGGCCCGCCATTCCGCCTCGGCCGTCACCACCACCGCCGCACGCCCGCCCGGCTGGGCCCACACCGGCCACACCAGCAGGCACCACAACACCAGCGACCAACCCAGCGGCCTCATCGCCACGCCCATGCCTTCACCTCTCCCATCCACTCGGCGCCAGCACCATACCCAGCCCCCCCGCCAGCAGCAACCAAAGTGCCAACGGGATTGCATAAAAAACTTCTATCACGTTCAGCCGCCGTTTGGCTTCCCTGCCCCCATAGGGAGGGTTAGTATCCCTCCTTTCCGCGACTGGAAAAGCGAGCCACGGCGAACGGACGAGTCCCTGAATTTCGTGACCCAAGAGCATTATTTCTTGAATCCCCGACAAGTCGACGAACTCCTGCAGCAACTGCAACGCTTCCACGCCGAACACACCGAAGTGGCCGCGCTGCAGGATCCCGAGCGCCACCCCCTGCCGCTGCAGGCCTTCCGCCGCTTCCTGGAACGCTTTCTGGAAGACACGGAGAACGCCCGGCAGGCCGCCGAAGAACTGGTGGAGAGCTACCGCCGGGCCAACATCCCCTTCGTCCTGTTACTGGCCGCCTTCAACCATCTCAAAGAGGCCATGGTGGAGGCCATCGCCAGCAACACCGGCAACCCCCTGGCCCACTACCGGGAAATCGATCAACGCTTCGAAAAGGCCAAACGCCTGCTGGCCCAGCGCCAACTTCTCCACGCCGCCGCCCAGCCCCTGCCGCTGCCACAGCGGGTGGTGCGCGACAAACACCTCATCCGCCTCTACCTGGAATGGCTCCAGCGCCTCAACGACGCCATCCTCCAGGACGATCTCGACGCCTATCCCCTCCCCGATCCACAAAACGACCCCTTCACCCGTGCCCTGAGACATCCCGAGAGTCTGTTCATCTGCCTGGACCTCAAACTGTGTGACCAGATCCAGGAACACCATCGCCTCATCCAGCAACAAAGCGCCCTGGTTCACACCCTGTTGGCCGCCGAGCGCTACGACCAGGCGCAGCTGGCCCATCAGGAACTGGAAAAACGCGTCGCCGACCTCCTCAACCTGCTCAGTGCCCTCTACTTCGAGAGCCAGACCAATCGTCTGCACCGCTTCTTCAACTTCCTCCAGGCACTGCTCTATCTCCCGGGGCGCAAGATACTCGCCGTGGTCAACCCCCGCGGACTGAGACAACTGAATCAACGCCAGGGCAGCGAGGCCGGCAACCGTGCCCTGGCCCGCATCGAAGAGCGGCTGGCCGAACTGTGTCAAACCCAGCGCGAACGCCTGCTCTACACTCGCGGCATCGCCGGCGACTTCTACCTCATCGGCTACCACACCACCCCGGAAGAACTGGACGGCTGGCTGCACACCCTGCGGCAACGGCTCAGGCACGACGATGCCGCCGACGTCCCGCTGGATCTCGCCTATCACGGCCTGGAACTCACCCGGATCCACCAACTCAGCGAAGAAAACATGCCCTTCCTGGTGGACTACCTCAGCGAACGCAGCCGGCAGGAAAACGCCATCGCCAGCGGGGAGGCCGCTGCCGAGGCGATGCTTGCCTGGATGCGCCGCCGCTACCGCCAGTCGGTGGATCTCAACGAAAAACTGGAACACGGTGAGGTGGACATTCACATCCAGCCCCTGGTGACCCTCGATCAACGGCGACGCATCCATGCCTTCGAAGTGCTGGGCCGCATCCGCGAAGAAGATGGCGAACTCAACGCCGGGCTGTTCATCGACGACATCCTCCGCCTCGGCCTCGCTCCCCGCTTCGACACCCTGGTACTCCGGGCCCTGGCCCGTCATGCCGACGACCTGCGCCACATCACGCCCCGCCTGTTCATCAACGTCGCCGCCGCCTCCCTGGAAGACCCGGCCTACCTCGAGGCCCTGCGCACCCTGCTCGAAGGCCCCCTCGCCGGCATCGAAGTCGTGCTCGAACTCACCGAACAAGTGATCCTCGAGCGCCTGTCGCGCGTCCACGAACTTCACCGTCGCTGGGGAATCCACTTCGCCATCGACGATTTCGGTACTGGCTACTCCACCCTGCAGACGGTGATCCAACTGGCGCTGGACGGCGGGGTACGCTACCTCAAGCTGGACGGTTCCCTCACCCGTCATCTCCATGACCACCCGGCCAACGAACGGGTGATGCACATCACCCGCCAGATGGCCCGGGAACTGGAACTGGAAACCGTGGTGGAATTCATCGAGACGCCGCAACAACTCCACACCCTGGAAGCGATGCGGATGGACCTCGGCCAGGGCTTCCTCCTTGGCCTCCCCGACCCGGTCCCGGTATGGCGCGGCAAACTCACCTACCTCCACACCCGCCACGGCGCCAACGGCACCGACGGCTTCACCCTCTGACCGTGCGCCGGCTGCTACTGCTCCTCGCCATCCTCCTCAGTGCCTGCGAAAGTCCCGCGCCCCCCCTCAAACTCGGCAGCAACCAATGGCCGGGATACGAACCCCTCTACCTGGCCCGCCAACTGGGCCACCTGGACCCCGGACGCGTCAAACTGGTGGAGCTCCCCTCCTCCTCCGATGTCATGCAACACCTGCGCGACGGCAACCTGCAAGCCGCCATGCTCACCCTTGACGAAGTCATCACCCTCCAGAGTGAAGGCCTTCCCCTGCGCGTGATCCTGGTACTGGATGTCTCCCTCGGCGCCGACAGCGTCCTCGCCCGCCCTGAGATTCAGCATCCCGCCGACCTCGCCGGACGCCGTATCGGCGTCGAAACCACCGCGGTGGGCGCGGTGATGCTAGAATCCCTGCTGGAAAAGGCCGGCCTGAGCGAAGATCAGATACGACTGATCCACCTCACGGTGGACCGCCACGAGGCCGCCTACCGCCAAGGGCGGATCGATGCGGTGATCACCTTCGAGCCCACCCGCAGTCGCCTGCTGGCCCTCGGCGCCCGCGAACTCTTCTCCAGCCGCGATATCCCCGGCCGCATCATCGACGTCCTCGCCGTCGAGGCCAGGGCCGCCCGGCAGCGGAGCCGGCAACTCGAACATCTGGTGGACGCCTATTTCCGCGCCCGCGACTACCTGGCACGCCACAGGTCCCAGGCCCTGGCCCGCATGGCCCCCCGCCTGGAGCTCTCTCCCGAAGAGCTGGAATGGGCCTTACAAGGGTTACATCTGCCGGACCGGCGGGAAAATCGACGCTGGCTGGCCCCCAATGGCACACTGCGGCAAAATGCCTCCCGGCTCGCCCGGCTCATGCGCCGCTGGCGTCTCATCCTCCACCGCCCCGACCTCGACCAGCTCGCCGACGACCGATTCATTGCCCCATGAGCCCCACCGGACGCATCCACAGCATCTCGTTACGCCTCTGGCTGCCACTGCTGTTCACCCTCGCCCTCACCACCGTCACCGCCACCTTTCTCATTCAAGACCTCAACGACACCCGCCGACACCTGCAGCGTGACGCCATCGAACTGCTGCGCCTGATCAACGCCCAGACCGCGCTCCCCTTGCGCCGGGCCCTGGAAAATGGCCGACAAGACGACCTGCGCGCCCTCATCAGCAGCCTCAGCGTCCACGACGACATCACCTGGGCGCTGCTCAGCGATCCCCAAGGCAAGGTCATCGAAGCCAGCCGTTACGCCTGGCGCGGCCGTAAGGTCAACAGCCTCCTTCCCCCCAACGTCCGCCTCTCCAGCGCCTTCGAAGAGCGCGGCCTCCATCTCATCACCCAACAAGAATCGTTGCTGGTGAGCGTCAAGATCATCGACTACATCCCCGAAGAAGGCACCCTCGAACCTCAGACCGCCCTGCTGTGGGTCGCCCTCGATCTCACTCCCCGACGCACCCTGCACTTCGCCGAGCTACGCCACCACACCCTGCTCATGCTCGGCCTGTCACTGGCTGTGCTGCTGGTGGCCTACGCCCTGCTGCGCCGCTACGTCTCCACCCCCCTGGCCCGCCTGCAGCATGCAGCCAATGCCATCGCCTCCGGTCTGTTCGACACCCGTCTCGAGGTCCACGGCCGGGGCGAAGTGGCCCAACTGGGCCGCAGCATGGACCACATGGCCCGCCACATCCGTGGCACCATCGAGGCCCTGCGTGAGAGCGAACAACGTCTCTCCATCACCCTGGACGCCATCGGCGACGCCGTGCTGGTCACCGATCCCCAAGGGCTCATCACTCGTCTCAACCCCATCGCCGAACGGCTCACCGGCTGGAGCAACGACGAGGCCCGTGGCCGCCCGGTGCTGGAAGTCTTCCACATCGTCAACTCCGAGACCCGCGAACCAGCGGAACATCCGGTGGGCCGGGTCCTGCGCGAAGGGCTGGTGGTCGGTCTGGCCAACCACACCACCCTCATCGCCCGTGACGGCCGCGAACACCAGATCGCCGACAGCGCCGCCCCCATCCGCGCCCCCGACGGCCAGATCCTTGGGGTGATCATGGTGTTCCAGGACGTCACCGAGCGCTACGCCCTCGAGGCCGAGATACGGCGCGTCAAAGACCGTCTCGAGGCCATTCTCGCCTCCCTGCCCGACCTGTGCCTGATCCTCGACGCCGCAGGGCGCTACCAGGCCATCCTCGGTGGCCCCCAAGCCTTGCTGGTGCAAACGCGGGAACAACTCCTCGGACGCCGGGTGGACGAAGTCCTCCCCCCCGAACAGGCCGGCCCCATCCTCACCACCATCCGCCGCACCCTGGAAAGCGGCCAGCCCCAACGACTGGAATACAGCCTGCCGACCCTCTCCGGCGTGCGTCACTTCGAAGGCCTTACCGCCCCCCTGCACGGCGAAGAAGAAAACAGCGTCATCTGGCTCGCCCGCGACCAGACCGAACGCAAACGCGCCGAAGAACAACTGCAGCGCATGGCCCGTTACGACCAGCTCACCGGGTTGGCCAACCGGGCCCTGGCCGGGCAATACCTCGAAGAAGCCCTGTCGCGCAACCGCCGCAACGGCCGTTTCGGCGCCCTGATGTTCATCGACATCGACCGCTTCAAAAACATCAACGACTCCCTGGGCCACCACCTCGGCGACCGGCTGCTGATCAAAGTGAGCGAAGCCCTGCGGGAACTGATCCGCAGCGAAGACTTGGCCGCCCGCTTCGGCGGTGACGAATTCGTCGTCATCCTCGGCGACCTCGGTGACGACCCCATCAGCGCCTCGGCCCACGCCGAGGCCGTAGCGGAAAAACTGCGCCAGGCCTGCGCCGTTCCCTTCTCAGTGGAAGGACAGACCCTCCAAGTCACCATCAGCATCGGCATCGTCCTCTACCCCGACGACGAGGCCGGCAGCGAAACCTTGTTCAAACGGGCCGACATCGCCATGTACAAGGCCAAAGACGGCGGCCGCAACCGTATCTGTTTCTTCTCCCCCGAGCTCCAGCGCATTGCCGAGACCCGGCTGCAGGTACAACACCAATTGCGCCACGCCCTGAAAGAAGACCAATTCACCCTCCACATCCAACCGCGCAGCGACGACCGGGGCCGCTGGACCGGTGGCGAGGCATTGATCCGCTGGCGTCACCCGCAACGCGGGCTGCTCCCGCCCACCAGTTTCATTCCCATCGCCGAGGCCACCGGTCTCATCGACGACATCGACGCCTGGGTGCTGCAACACGCCATCACCGCCCTAGGGAGGATCCAGCACAAACTCCCCCCTGGCTTCGATCGTCTGTCGCTCAACATCACCGCCGACCTGCTGCTCGACCTCACCTTCCCCGAACGCCTGCGCCACTGGTGCATGGAAGCCGCCCTGCCCCCCGAACGACTGGAACTGGAGATCACCGAACGCATCCTGGTGGAAGACAGCGAACGCGCCGAACGCATCCTCGACACCCTCACCCATGACGGTTTCCACTTCTCCATCGACGACTTCGGCACCGGCTACTCCTCGCTGCGCTACCTGCAGCGCCTGCCCATTCATGCCTTGAAGATCGACCGCAGCTTCATCGAACGCCTCCCCGACCACCAAGGCGACGGCCGCCTGGTGACCACCATCATCGACTTGGCGCAACACCTCGGTCTGGACGTGATCGCCGAAGGGGTGGAACACACCGCCCAGCTCGAATTCCTCCGACGCCACGGCTGCCGCCGCTTCCAAGGCTTCCTGTTCGCCGAACCCCTGCCATGGGACGACTTCTTCCAACGCCTCGAACGGCATGAGCCTGAACCACTTCCCCAGGACTGATGCACGAACTCGCCCTCTGCCGTCATCTATTGCGCACCCTCCAAGACCAAGCACGGCGGCGCGGCTATCACAAGGTGCTCGGCGTGACCCTGGAAATCGGCCCCTACAGCGCCGTGGACCCCGACGCGCTATCCTTCGCCTGGCGAGTGGCACGCCGCGACACGCTGGCCTCCGCCTCACCCTCACCGGTCCCCGACCCGCCCTGGAACGGCTGTGGCGGCGACTCCCCCACGCCCTC
>JALSHN010000290.1 GCA_026982215.1 Gammaproteobacteria bacterium | reverse complement strand
CACAGCAAAAGGCCCCGGCGGTCGCAGCACCGGGGCCTGAAAGACGAGACGAAGGGCGATTGAGTCAGCGGCTCACAACCACTCCGAACGCCGCCGCCAACGGATGCGCGGGACGATCAGCCCGATGAGCAATCCCCCCAGCAACACCCCTGCACCCGCCAGGAACCAATCGCGGCGGGTCTGATCCCGCAGGGTGCTCACCTCGGAACGCAACTGGGCCAGCTCCTTCTCCGCCTCCACCAACCGGGTCTTGAGCTGGGTGTTCTCCTCGGCCAGCTCCGCGGGGCGGGCGGCCACCTCCTTCAACCGGGCCAGCTCGCCCTCCAGGCGCTGGCGCAGCGACTCCAATCGCTTGCGCTCCTTGTCCGCCTCGGCCAGTTTCCCCTCCAGGGCCTTGAGCTTCTCCCGCAAGGCCTGATTCTCCTGTTCCAGGCGATTCAAGCGCGCCTCGGCCTGACGCAGCTTGTCGCGAGCGATGGGTTCGTCCACCAGGAACTTGGCCCGCACCCAGCCCTCCAGGCCATCTTCGGTACGCACCCGGGCGTAGCCACCTTGACGCTCCAGGACCTCCACCGCCGTGCCACTGCGCAGGGTACGGAGGATCTTGGCGGGGTCGGTGGGTTGATCACGCAGACTGACGTAGAGCACGTCGGAAACGTACCGGGTCTCGGCGAGCACCCCCACCGGCAAAGCAATCAGCAGCACCAGCCACAGCAGGCCGGCCCGCATCGGGAGCAGGGTCATCGTTCGCCGCTAGTAGAGACCACAGGCGCGGAATCCGCCCCGGAAAACGCCTGCACGGCCACGCTGACCCCCATCCCTAGGATCACCACCACAGTGAGCACGACCATGAAACTCGGTCGGCTGCGATAACGGACACGGGACATCTCGGCTCTCCTTCTCCTCGTCGCTGTTCGTGTCTTACATCGGCCGCCGGCGCGCAGCGTCGTGTGCGGTCGATCACATTTTAGGCTCAAAAAGCGTTGAGCGAGTCAATTTTCGGCAGAGCGCCTCCATCCCTTTAGCTTTTCGCCGAAATTTCTTTCAATCCAGCATCTCCAAGGCGTCGGCCACCGCCGCCACCCCGACACGGGCACACCGCTCATCCAATTCGCCACTGGGGGCGCCGCTCACCCCCACGCCGCCGTAGAGACGGCCAGCGGCCTGGATGGGCACTCCCCCGGCGGCGATCATCACCCGTTCCACCTTGGGCACGCTGTAAGCACCGGGGAATCGTCCGGCCAGGGCGGAAGTGGCACGGGCGAAGGTCACTGCGGTGTAGGCCTTGCGGTCGCTGATGTCCACGGTGAGATCAGGAGCCAGATCGTCGCGCAGTACCACCTGGGTCTGCCCGGCGCGGTCCACCACCGTCACCGCCACCTGCGCCCCTTCACGGCGGCAGGCCGCCAGTGCGGCCCGGGCCACGGTGAGGGCGCTGTCCAGGGTGAGCCGCGGCAGCGAGATCACTGGCGAGGCCCCCTCGTCGGCCACCGCCGAGGCCGTCGGCAACAAGATCAATCCCAGCAACAGAGTCAGGGCAATCGACCGAGCCATTCGTCTTCATCCCGTTGTGCAAAGCGGCGCAGGCGGTCGTAACGCCGCCGCACCCCCAGTTGACCGAACAGATAGGGCAACACCGCCTCCAGCGGTGTGGGGCGGATCCCCAAGGCGGCCAGGCCATCGGGCAGACCGTCACGACCACAGACCGAATCCACCTTCATGGAGCGCAGATTGTCGGGGGTGAGCGGCTTGCCCGGCAGCCAGCGCATCAGCGCCGCCATCAGACTCGACGCCCCGTCGCCCAGGCGGATCACCCACTTGCGCTCACCGCTCTCCTCGGCAATGAGGGAGACGATCTCCCACAGGGCGTACTCCTTGGGGCCGCAGAGCTCGTATACCTGGCCGTAACTGGGGACATGACGCAAGGCGCGCACGAAGGCCAGCGCCACGTCCTCCACGAACACCGGGGCGAAGCGGGCCCGGGGCGCCGGCAGCGGCAACCACCCCGGTGCCAGCTTGAGCAGGGCATGGAAACGGTTGACGAAGTGATCGTCGTAGCCGAACACCACCGAGGGGCGAAACACGGTGACCTGCAGCTCCGGCCCCTGGGCGGCCAACACCGCCGCCTCCCCCTCGGCCTTGCTGCGCAGGTACCGGCTGGGGGCGTCGGGCGAGGCCCGCAAGGCGCTCATGTGCAACAAGCGGCGGATGCCCAGCTCACCGCACAGGGCGGCCACCCGCCGCGGCAGAGCCACATGGACGTCGTCGAAGCGGCGACGGCGATCCTCGTTGAGGATCCCCACCAAATTGATGACCACGTCCGCATCCCGCAGCACGTCACGCAACTGGGATTCGTCGTGGACGTCCGCCTCAACCAGCTCCACCCCCGGAAGGATACGCAGGTCCTTGTGTTGATCCGGATGGGCGCTGGGCACCCGCACCGCCAAACGGCGGGCGGAGAGCTCGTGGAGGATGTGGCGACCGATGAACCCCGAGCCCCCCAAAACCGTCACGCGTCGAATGATCATGCCTCTCCTTGTGTCGTCTTCATGCTCTCGGCCCGGGCATTATAGCCGGCCTCCGCGGCCACGGCAGACCCTCAACCGGCCTCCCCGGGACGCTGGACCACCTTGGGCATCCTGCGGGAGAGGCGCTCGAAACGGCCATCGAGACGGTGGTCGAAGATCACCGTGTAGGCCATCACCCGCTGCACGTATTGGCGGGTCTCGGAGAAAGGCACCGTCTCCACCCACAGATCGGCCTCCAGCGGCTGCTCCGGCAACCACTGACGCACCCGCTGAGGACCGGCATTGTAAGCGGCGGTGGCCACCACCGGATTGCCGAAGGTGTCGTGCATCCGCCGCAGATAGGCGGCGCCGATGCGGATGTTCTTGTCGGCCTCCAACAACTCACGGGTGGAGCGCAGGCGGGTGTTGAGCAAGCGGGCGGTGAGACGGCCGGTGTTGGGCATCACCTGCATCAACCCCAAGGCCCCGGCACTGGAACGGGCATCCACCATGTACAGGCTCTCCTGGCGGATCACCCCATAGACCCAGGCCGGATCGATACGGAATTTGCGCGCCTCCGCCAGTACCTGGCGGCGATAGACCAGGGGAAAACGCAGGTCCAGATCGTCGAAATGGGCGCTGCGGGCCACGGTGAGGATGGCGCGGTCGTGCCACCCCCAACGGCTGGCAAGCACCGCCGCCAGGCGCAGGCCACGCTCGTCCAGGCCGCGGATGGCCCGGTTCCATTCCCGCCGGGCATCGGCCAAGCGACCGAGACGGAACAACTCGCGCGCCCGCACCAAGGCCGGCCGCCGGGCGAAGGCCCTCAGTTCCTTCTCGGAAAAATTCAACGGCTCGGAATGCACGGAATAATCGTGTCCCAGCCGATCGGCCGCCAGAAAGCCGTAGAAATCACGTTCCCGAGCCAGGTCGGCGAACTGGCGGCGCGCGGCCAGTTCCAGCGTCGGCAAGCGCTCCTCCCCGCCGCGGGCCATGATCCGCGCCCGCCAGTAACGCCAGCGACTCTGACGCTGCTCCTCCGCCGGCAAGGCATCGATCCAGGTAAGCGCCGCGCCCCACTGCCCCTGACGCAGAGCGGTACGGATGCGCCACTCGCGGACCTTCTTGTCCGGCCGCATCACCGCCTCCAACCAGGGAAGCGCCTGCGGGAGCCCCCGATAAGCCGCGCGCAAGGCGATGTAGCGGTCCACCTCGTTGACCGCCTCCACCCCGTCACGATGCAGGTGACGCTCACGCACCGTCTGCCAGAAGTCGTAGGCCGCCTGGGGATCGCGCCGGGCGAGCCGCCGCACGCCGTAACGCACGATCTCCCGTGCCAGCGCGGTGTCCCGCTGGTATTCCTTGTGGTGCAGTGCCTCGGCGGGGGCGCGGCGCATGCGGATCCAACGCTGCACCCAGGCCTGGTCGGCCTCGGGAAGCGCGCGAGCGAGATAACGCGCCAGCGAGGTACGGCCGTTGTTCATCGCCAGGCGGATGCGCTGCCAGGTCAGTTCCGCGGTGCGCCCGTCCTCGGCGGTCCAACGGGCGAACAACGGGTCGCAGGCCCGCGGCTGGGACCGCCCCACCAGCCACAACTCCCGCGCCAGCGCCATGGCCTCTTCCTTGCGCCCCACCGCGAACAACGCCCGCCCCTTGAGGCACTTCAGACTGGTCCCGCCCACCGGGCGGTATTCGGCGAGGAATTTCTCCCAGCGTTTCTGCCGCGCCAGGCGCTTGAGCCAGCGGGAACGCAGTCGATCGGCGATGGGCAGGTCCTCATGGCGGGCGAGGAAACGCTGGATCTCGGTATCGCTCACCCGCCGCATCCACCGGCGCAGGCGTTCGTATTCCAGATAGGGCTTCAAGGGATAGCCGTCCAGCTCCGACAATAGACGGCGGTAGGTACGCAGATGCCCGCGTTTGAGGGCGTCCTCGGCCTGCTGGAACAGACGGCGCTGTTCCACGAACGGATCACCCCCCGTCGAAGCAGCCGTGGGGACGGCGAGGACGACCAGGAAAAGGGACACCGTGATGGAAAGGATCCGTGCCATACTTTTCGTTGTTCCCTACCCGCCCACGCGCAATGGATCATTCTAGCCCAGAAACGGGCCCGGCCAAGCACCGAGGTGAACCATGACTTTCCGCTCCATCGACCCGGCCACCGGCGAGACCGTCCACGAACACCCCGTGTGGGATGCCGCCACCCTGGAGGCGACATTGCAAGAAGCAGCCCGGGCAGCGCCCGCCTGGGCCGCCCTGCCCATCGAGCAACGCCTCGGGTATCTGTCACGGGCCGCGGCCATTCTCAGAGAACGGCGCGACGAACTGGCCCGGCTGATCACCCGCGAGATGGGCAAACTCTACCGTGAGGCCCAGGCCGAAGTGGACAAATGTGCCTGGGTCTGCGACTTCTATGCCGAACACGCTGGCGAATTCCTTGCCGACGAGGTGCGTGAATCCGACACCCGCCGCGCCCTGGTGGTCTATCAGCCCCTGGGCACGGTACTGGCGGTGATGCCGTGGAACTTCCCGCTGTGGCAGGTGTTCCGCTTTGCCGCACCGGCCCTGGCCGCCGGCAACACCGGCCTGCTCAAACATGCCTCCAACGTCCCCCTGTGCGCCCTGGCCATCGAAGAAATCTGGCGGGAGGCCGGTGTCCCCGCCGGGGTGTTCCGCAGCCTGATGATCCGCGCCGACCAAGTGGCGAGCGTGATCGACGACCCCCGGGTGCACGCCGTCACCCTCACCGGCTCGGAACCCGCCGGCCGCCAAGTGGCCGCCCGGGCCGGGAACCGGATCAAGAAATCGGTGCTGGAATTGGGCGGCTCGGATGCCTTCGTGGTCCTGGAGGATGCCGACCTGGAACAGGCGGTGGCCCAAGGCGTGGCCTCGCGTTTCCTCAACGCCGGCCAGAGCTGCATCGCCGCCAAGCGGTTCATCCTGGTGGACGCGGTGGCCGAGGCCTTCCTGGAACGCTTCCGCGCGCGGGTGGAGGCACTGCGGGTGGGAGACCCCATGGACCCGGCGACCGAACTGGCCCCCATGGCCCGGATCGATCTGCGCGACGAACTCCATGCCCAGGTGAGCCGCAGCATCGAACAAGGCGCGACCCCCCTCACCGGTTGCCGACCGCTGGATGGCCCCGGCGCCTTCTACGCCCCCTCCATCCTCGATGGCGTGAAACCCGGCATGCTCGCCTACGAAGAAGAGTTGTTCGGCCCGGTGGCCATCGTCATCCGTGCCCGCGACCAGGACGACGCCCTGCGCATCGCCAACGACTCCCGTTTCGGTCTCGGCGGCAGCGTGTGGACCCGTGACCGCGCGCGCGGCGAGGCCTTCGCCCGCGCCATGGCCTGCGGCTCGGCCTTCGTCAACGGCATGGTCAAGAGCGACCCGCGCCTGCCCTTCGGCGGCATCAAGGCCTCCGGCTATGGCCGTGAGCTCTCCCGGGAGGGGATCCGCGAGTTCGTCAACATCAAGACCCTGTGGATCGGCTGAATTCAAGGCGCGCCGTGAGCCGACCGACACATAAGGGGACATACCTCGCTATCGAGAGCCGACCGTGGACAAGCTCGATTTGGACGACCTGCCTCCCCTGCCGCAAACGGCCCAACGGCTGTTGTCCATGGACGAGGAGGCGGTGGGCACCCGGGAGGTGGCGGAATGGGTGGAGCTGGACCCGGCTCTGGCGGCCCACGTGGTCCGCCTGGCCAACTCACCCTGGCTGGGGGTACGCGAACGCATCGGCTCCATCCACGACGCCGTGCAACGCCTCGGCTGTGCCCGGGTGACCGAACTGGCACTCGGCCTCGCCGCCGGCGCGGTGTTCAAGATCCCCGGCCAAGGTCCCCTGGGGGCACACGACTTCTGGCGCCATGCCGTATTCACCGCCGCCCTGATGCATCGCCTGGCCAAGCTCCTCCCCGACTTCGGCGCCACCCAGCCGGGCATGGCCTATCTCTGCGGCCTGCTGCACAACATCGGTCTACTGGCACTGGCCCATCTGGACACCCCCGCCTACCACGCCCTCAACCGCGCCGTCCAAGAGGAACCGGACACCCCATTGGTGAAACTGGAACGGCGTTTGCTGGCCCACGACCACACCCGGCTGGGGAGCCGGCTGCTGCGCCACTGGCGCATGCCGCCGCCGGTGGTATTCACCGCCCACGAACACCACAACCCCCACTACCGGGGCGATCAGCACAGTTACGTCAATCTGTGCACCGTGGCCAGCGCGGTGGTGAAGGCCGAACTGGGCCTCGGCGACGGCGATCCCGGGTGCCACACCCCGGCACTGGCCGCCCTCGGCCTCGACGAAGGACAACTGGCCCAGGAATGGGAGGCCCTGTGCGAATACAAACACGACCTCATGGACACCGCACGTCACATCGCCCACGTGGCCTGATCATTCTGCTGCTATTCGCCCTGCCGTCACTGCCACAGGCGGCGGAACCCGGCCGCTGGCTGGTCCAAGAAACCGCCGCCGTGGCCGCCCCCGGCCGGCTCACCATCGACCTCATCGACCCCGACTCCCCACTGCTGCGCCCCAGCCCGGGCCTGATCCGCATCGGCGTGCGCCGGGGGGAATGGCAACTGGGGCGCGAGGAAGCGGGATTCAAATATGCCACCGGTCCACGCCACGCCGTCTACGGCCGCCTGGGCCTGGACACCGGCTCCGGACGCAGCCGCGCCGCCATGGGTCTCAGTCTCGACCTGGGCGACAGCGCCCTGGCCCTGAACGGCAACATCGAGTTGCGCAAAGAAGACACCAGCGCCCATCTCTACCTCAACGGCGCCGCCCGCCTGCCCCTGCGCCTACCGAGCGGTCACCCCGGGCGGGCGGCCGCCATCGCCGAGACCAGCCTGTCCGACAAGGCCGGTGAAGAACTGGCCGTCGCCGCCGGGCTGCGCTGGACCCCGCACCCGGCCGTCACCATGGACCTCATCCTCCTCGGCCTCCGCGGCGCCGACCAGAGCCTGGGCACCCCGGTGGCCCTACGCCTCACCCTGGGGCTGTGAGCCCCCTGTCATCGGGCTGTCACAAAAAATGCCGCCCTGTCACTTTTTTGTAACATTGCCCCCGTAAGCTACCCGCCTCGGCCGCAACCCACACACGCCACGAGTCCATGCCGACCCTCTCACCCTCCCTGCGCTACCGGCACTGGCGCCACCTCAAAGACCGCATCGCCCGCCGCGGCGTCGCCTTCGGCGGCGTGAGCGTGATCATCGCCATCCTGCTTATCTTTTTCTACCTGCTCACCGTGGTGGTCCCGCTGTTCGAGCCCGCCGAGGTGAAGCCCCGCTCCAGCTTCTTGCTGAGCGAGACCCCGGAGGCGGTGCGCTACCTCACCCTGGACGAATACCGCGAGATCGGCCTGGCGGTGGACGCCGACGGCACGGCACGGTTCTTCCGCCTCGACGACGGCGGCGACGTGACCCGCATCCCCCTGGAACTCCCCCCCGGCGCCCGAGTCACCAGCCTCGGCAAGGCCGACCCGGCGGTGGAACTCATCGCACTGGGGCTGGACAACGGCCAGGCGCTGGTGATCAAACCGGTCTACAAGATCAGCTACCCCAACGACCGCCGCCACATCACCCCCCAGATCGAATACCCCCTGGGCCAGGATCCCATCGAAATGGACGAAGACGGCGGAGCCCTGCGCGCGATCGCCATCCAGATGGACGAAGAACGCGCCACCCTCGCCGCCGTGGGCGAAGACGGCCGGCTGTTCATCGCCGCCCTGGCCATCGAAGAATCCTTCCTCGACGATGGCTTCAGTTACGAACAAGAAAACACCGTCATCGACCCCGAAATACCCCAAGCGCATTTCGTGCTGGTGAGCGGCCCGCAGACCGAGCTCTACCTCGCCGGCGCCGACGGCGACACCCTGCTCTACTCCCTGCATGACCCCACCGCGCCCGAACTGATCCAACGCCTGGACCTCACCCCAGGCGGCGAGCGCCTCACCAGCCTGCGCTTCCTCACCGGCAGCGTCTCGCTGATGGCCGGTGACTCCCACGGCCAGGTAGCGCAATGGTTCCCGGTCAACGACCAGGGGCGTCCGCGGCTGGTGAAGGTACGCCAATTCACCAACCAGACCGCCCCCATCGGCGACATCGCCCCGGAACACAGTCGTCGCGGCTTCATCGCCGGCGACGATCAAGGCCGACTCGGCATCTACTACACCACCTCCGAGCGGCTCTTGAGCTTGGAGAAGATCAGCGACGCCCCCCTGCTGCAAGTCGCCGTCTCCCCCCGGGCCGACGCCGCGCTGGCGCTGGACGCCAAGGGCCGGCTGCACGTCCTCGACATCCGCAACGAGCACCCCGAGATCTCCTTCAAGGCCCTGTGGGGCGCGGTATGGTACGAAGGCTATTCCGAGCCCGCCTATCTGTGGCAATCCACCGCCGCCACCGCCGACTTCGAACCCAAATTCAGCCTCACCCCCTTGGCGCTGGGGACCCTCAAGGCCGCCTTCTACGCCATGGTCATCGCCGTCCCCCTGGCCATCATGGGCGCCATCTACACCGCCTACTTCATGACCCCCGCCCTGCGGCGGGTGGTGAAACCCACCATCGAGATCATGGAGGCCCTGCCCACGGTGATCCTCGGCTTCCTCGCCGGGCTGTGGCTCGCCCCCTACGTGGAGAGCCACCTCCCTGGCATCTTCGCCCTGCTGCTCGTCCTCCCCGCCGGCGTGCTGCTGTTCGCCTACCTCTGGCACCAGCTCCCCGACGCCCTGCGCCGACGGATCCCCGAGGGCTGGGAGCCGGTGCTGCTCATTCCGGTGATCGTCGTGCTGGTGAGCCTCTCCATGTGGCTGAGCTATCCGCTGGAACAGGCCCTGTTCGACGGCGACATGCGCAACTGGCTGGCCAACGACCTCGGCATCCCCTTCGACCAGCGCAACGCCATCGTCGTCGGCCTGGCCATGGGCTTCGCCGTCATCCCCACCATCTTCTCCATCACCGAAGACGCCATCTTTCAGGTGCCCAAGCACCTCACCTTCGGCTCGCTGGCCCTGGGTGCCACCCCTTGGCAGACTCTCACCCGGGTGGTGATCCTCACCGCCAGCCCCGGCATCTTTTCCGCGGTGATGATCGGCCTGGGCCGGGCGGTGGGCGAGACCATGATCGTCCTCATGGCCACCGGCAACACCCCGGTGATGGACTGGAGCATCTTCCAAGGCATGCGCACCCTCTCGGCCAACATCGCCGTGGAAATGCCTGAATCCGAGGTGGGCAGCACCCACTACCGCGTGCTGTTCCTGGCCGCCCTGGTGCTGTTCCTGTTCACCTTCCTGGTCAACACCCTGGCGGAAGTGGTCCGCCAGCGACTCCGGCGCAAGTACAGCAGCCTATGAACATCCGTCAGTGGTTCCAAAGCGGCACCCCCTGGGTCTGGCTCAACGCCGCCGCGGTGAGCACCAGCATCGTCATGGTGGTGGGCCTCCTGCTGCTCATCGCCGTGCGCGGCATGGGCCACTTCTGGCCCCATGCGGTGGTGGAATTCACCTATCACCAAGGCCCCGATCAGAGCCGGCGCATCATCGGTGAGATCCACGATGCCGAAGAACTCCCCACCACCCGCCTGCGCGCCGCCGGCTACTGGTTGCCCGAGGACGCCCCCGAACGCATCACCCGCTACCTGGTCAAGGTGGGCAACCGCGACGTCTACGGTGCCGACTTCTTCTCGGTGGCCAGCAGCAACATGGGGCCCCTCAGCCACCCCCGCGACATCCTGGTGGTGGAACGCTACGAATGGGGCAACTTCTACGGCTTCCTGCGCCAAGTGAAGGAAAACGGCCGGGTGGTGGCCGAGGGTGAAGGGGCCTGGGCGGCGCTGCAGCAGCGACTGGAGCGTGCCCAGCGGCTCCACCGCGAGATTCACGTCCTGGAAAAGGACGAGATCGGCGCCATCAACTACCAACTGGAGCGGCTGCGTCTCAAAGAGCGGCGCTACCAACTGGACGGCGAACTCACCGCCGAGCGCCGCACCGAGCTCCAACGCGAGCGACAACGCCTCGAAGCGGATTACCAGGCCATTCAGCAACGCCTCCAGGCCCTCTACCACGACCTCGGCCGCGACAGCTTCACCGCCGAGGTGATGACCGGCGAGGTGGTGGAGGTCCCACTGGCCAAGGTGGTGCGTATCTACCGCCCCAACGCCATGGGCCCGCTGGACAAGATCGGCCATTACTTCGCCAAGCTGTGGGAATTCGTCTCCGACGAACCCCGCGAGGCCAACACCGAAGGGGGGGTCTTCCCGGCCATCTTCGGCACGGTGATGATGGTGCTGATCATGAGCGTACTGGTCACCCCCATGGGTATCGTCGCCGCCATCTATCTGCGCGAATACGCCAAGCAAGGCCCCCTCACCCGCCTGATCCGCATCTCGGTTAACAACCTCGCCGGGGTCCCCTCCATCATCTACGGCGTCTTCGGTCTGGGATTCTTCGTCTACTTCCTCGGCGGCAACATCGACCAGCTCTTCTTCCCCGAGGCCCTGCCCGCCCCCACCTTCGGCACCCCCGGCATCCTCTGGGCCTCACTGACCCTGGCGCTGCTCACCCTGCCGGTGGTCATCGTCTCCACCGAAGAAGGGCTGGCGCGCATCCCCAAATCCCTGCGCGAAGGCAGCCTGGCCCTGGGCGCCACCAAGGCCGAGACCCTATGGCGGGTGGTCCTGCCCATGGCCAGCCCGGCGCTGATGACCGGCCTGATCCTGGCGGTGGCCCGTGCCGCCGGCGAAGTGGCGCCCCTGATGCTGGTGGGGGTGGTGAAACTGGCCCCCACCCTGCCGCTGGACGGCAACTTCCCCTTCCTGCACCTGGAACGCAAATTCATGCACCTGGGCTTCCACATCTACGACGTGGGCTTCCAGAGCCCCAACGTCGAGGCCGCGCGGCCCTTGGTGTACGCCACCGCCCTGCTGTTGGTACTGGTGATCGTGGTGTTGAACCTCACCGCCATCCAGATCCGCAACCGACTGCGTGAAAAATACCGAGCCCTGGAAAGCTGACATGAACGACATCCCCGAAAAACCCACCCTGGACGACGCCCCCCCGAGCCATGCCATCCGCATCGGCGACATCCCCCGCGGTGAGACCCGGCGCGACCTCTCCCAGGAAGAGATCGCGCTGCAAGTGCGCGGGCTGCGGCTCTACTACGGCGAGAAAGAGGCCCTCAAAGGAATCGATATGGACATCCCCCGCACCCGGGTCACCGCCTTCATCGGCCCCTCGGGCTGCGGCAAGTCCACCCTGCTGCGCTGTTTCAACCGCATGAACGACCTGGTGGACGGGGTACGCATCGAAGGCCAAATCCTGCTGGACGGCCAGGACATCTACGCCCCCGAGCTGGACGTGGCCGAACTGCGCCGCCGGGTGGGGATGGTGTTCCAGAAACCCAACCCCTTCCCCAAGTCCATCTACGAAAACGTCGCCTACGGCCTGCGCATCCAAGGCATCAATGACCGCCGCATCCTCGACGAAGTGGTGGAGAAATCCCTGCGCCGGGCCGCCCTGTGGGACGAGGTGAAAGACCGGCTGCAAGACAACGCCCTGGGGCTCTCCGGCGGACAGCAGCAACGGCTGGTGATCGCCCGCGCGGTGGCGGTGGAGCCCGAAGTCCTGCTGCTGGACGAGCCCGCCTCGGCCCTGGACCCCATCTCCACCCTCAAGATCGAAGAACTCATCTACGAACTCAAATCCAACTACACCATCGTCATCGTCACCCACAACATGCAACAAGCGGCGCGTGTCTCCGACTACACCGCCTTCATGTACCTGGGTGAGCTGATCGAATTCGACGACACCGACACCCTGTTCACCAACCCCGCCAAGAAACAGACCGAGGACTACATCACCGGACGCTACGGCTGAGCCGGCAACCGCGGCCGCCCGCACGCGGTCCAAACAGCCATCCGGGAACGAGGAGCGACACCATGGACATCGACAAAGAACGCCTCACCCACCACATCTCGCGCCAATTCAACGTCGAGCTGGAAGATCTACGCAACCGTGTCCTCACCATGGGTGGCCTGGTGGAAGACCAGATCGCCCGCGCCGTACGTGCCCTGGTGGAAGGCGACGTGGAACTGGCGGAACAGGTCATTACCAACGACTACCAGGTCAACGCCCTGGAAGTGGCCATCGACGAGGAATGCACCCACATCCTCGCCCGCCGCCAGCCAGCCGCCTCCGACCTGCGGCTGATCGTCGCGGTGATCAAGACCATCACCGACCTGGAGCGCATGGGCGACGAGGCCGAACGCATCGCCCGCATGGCCATCCACCTCGCCGCCCTCGACCGTCCACGCAGTCAATACCTGGAAATTCAGAACCTGGGTGACCACGTGCGCGAACTCACCCACGCCGCCCTGGATGCCTTCGCCCGCATGGACGCCGAGGCCGCCGCCCAAGTGGCCCAGCGCGACACCAAGGTGGACCTGGAATACGAAGGCATCATCCGCCAATCAGTCACCCACATGATGGAGGACCCCCGCGCCATCGCTCGTACCCTGGACGTCATGTGGTCGGCGCGCGCGCTGGAACGCATCGGCGATCACGCCCGCAACATCTGCGAATACGTCATCTACCTGGTGAAAGGCAAGGACGTGCGCCACACCAGTCTGGAACAAATGGAGAAGGCCGCCCGCGGCGAATGACCCGCGGACACAGCCGCCCCGGCCGACTCACACCCGGAAGCGGGACACCACCGTTTGCAACCCAGAGGCCAGCCGCGCCAACGACTCACTCGCCTGCGCCGTCTGCTCCGTCCCCGCCATCGCCTGATCGGCCACCTCGGTGATGCGGCTGATGGAACGATTGATCTCCTCGGCCACCTTGGCCTGTTCCTCCGAGGCCGCCGCGATCTGGGTATTCATCTCCAGGATCGACGCCGTGGCCCCGGCGATCGCCGACAAGGCCTCGCCGGCGCTGCCCGCCTGATCCACCGTCTCCCGGGCCTGCTCGCGGGCGCTCACCATCACCTTCACCGCCGAACCCGCCCCGCTCTGCAAGCGCTCGATCATCTGCTGGATCTCCTGGGTGGACTCCTGAGTGCGCGAGGCCAGGGTGCGCACCTCGTCGGCCACCACCGCGAAGCCCCGCCCCTGTTCCCCGGCGCGGGCGGCCTCGATGGCCGCATTCAAGGCCAGGAGATTGGTCTGCTCGGCGATACCCCGGATCACATCCATAACCCGGGTGATGTTCTCGCTCTCCGACTCCAGCTCATGGATCACCCCGGCGGCGCGCTCGATCTCCCCGGCCAGGGCGTCGATGCGTTCGATGGTACGTGCCACCACCTCACGCCCCTCGTGTGACTTGCCGTCGGCATCGCGGGCCGCCTCCGCTGCCCCCGAGGCGTGTCCGGCCACCTCGGTGACGGTGGAACTCATCTGGTTCATCGCCGCCGCCACCTGATCGGTCTCCTCACGCTGGCGCGACACCCCCTCCCGGGTCTGTCCGGTCACCAGCGACAACTCCTCCGCCGCCGACGACAACTCCGCGGCATGCCCCTGGATCTGCACCACTTGCTCACGCGGCCCCCGCACCATCTCCCCCAGGGCACGACTCAAACGGCGGATCTCCACCAGCCCCTCCACCCTCGGTGTCTCGGTGAGATCCCCCGCCGCCACCCGCGACATCACCGCCGAGAGGCGCTCCATGG
>JALSHN010000289.1 GCA_026982215.1 Gammaproteobacteria bacterium | reverse complement strand
GCCTGCACCACTGGATCAACGACGGGCTGATGGCCTTGTTCTTCTTCGTGGTGGGCCTGGAAATCAAGCGTGAGGTCCTGGTGGGCGAACTCTCCGACCTACGCGCCGCCGCCCTTCCCTCCCTCGCCGCCATCGGCGGCATGGTGTTCCCGGCCACGTTCTACCTGCTGCTGGTGGAAGATCCCGCCTTTCGCGACGGCTGGGGCATTCCCATGGCCACCGACATCGCCTTCGCCGTCGGGGTGATGGTGCTGCTGGGTTCACGGGTACCCCGGGCATTGATCACCTTCCTGGTGGCGCTGGCCATCGTCGACGACCTGGGCGCAGTGGTGGTCATCGCCCTGTTCTACACCGAAGACCTCTCCATGGTGGCCCTGTGGTGGGCTGCCGGTCTCACCGCCCTGCTGGCGCTGCTCAACCGCGTGGGCGTGCGCCGTCCGCTGGCCTATTTCTTCGTCGGCGGTCTGCTGTGGCTGGCGCTGCTCAAATCAGGCGTCCACGCCACCCTGGCCGGGGTAATCACCGCGCTGGCCATTCCCGCCTTCCCCAAATACGATCCCGCGGCCTTCGTCGCCCATGTGCGCCGGCTCATGGACCGCTTCGAGGCCAGCCACCACCCAGGCCAGAGCATTCTCAAGAACCACGAGCAATACACCGTGCTCCAAACACTGGAGAACGGGGTGCACTTGGTGGAGACCCCGTTGCAACGACTGGAACACAATCTCCACGGGCCGGTGGCCTACCTGATCGTCCCCATCTTTGCCTTCGCCAACGCCGGCATCCCCCTGGAGTTCGCCTCCTTGGGCGAGACACTCACCCATCCGCTGACGCTGGGGGTGGCCATGGCCCTGGTGGGTGGCAAACTGGTGGGGATCGCCGGGGTCTCCTGGGTGGCCCTGCGCCTGGGCATCGGTCAGCTCCCGGCCGGCGCCCGCCCCATTCACTTGGTGGGGGTGGGACTGCTCGGCGGCATCGGCTTCACCATGTCCATCTTCATCGCCGAACTGGCCTTCGGCACCAACCCCGAGGCCCTGGTGCTGGCCAAGACCGGCATCCTCTTTTCCTCGCTGATCGCCGGTATCGTCGGTCTGCTCTGGCTTCGCTTCACCACCCGGCCGCCCACGAACTGAAGACGGCCCCCGATCGTCGGGGGCCATCCTTGTGTACGCAAATAAACGATAAACATTCTCATTTACATTATCATTGGTTATACTCATCCCGCCATTCATTCATGACTCGTTCAGTTTCGGAACACAGCGAAGGAGAACAACCGGATGAAACCCCGCCTACGTAGCCTGGTCACCGCCTTGGCCCTGTTGCCGCTCACCGCTTTGGCAAACGGCGAAGAAAAACGCCTGGAACGGCTGGAGGCACAGAACCGCGAACTCAACGAGCGTCTCGAGGCCCTGGCCTCAATGCTGGAAGAGGAGGCAGGCAGCCCGATGCATCACAGCGGCGGGGTGATCGTCGGCGGGTATGGGTCGATGAAATACACCAATCTGGAGAGCGGCAAGAAGCTGGACTTCCACCGCTTCGTGCTCTACTTCGGCAAACGCATCAGCGAGCGGGTCCGCTTCGAGTCCGAGCTGGAGCTGGAACACGCCATGGCCGGTGCCTCTTACAGCGGCGCGGTGGAACTGGAACAGGCCTACCTGGCCTTCGATCTCGACGCCGACACCACCCTCTACACCGGGCTGTTTCTGATCCCCGCCGGCATCGTCAACGAGACCCACGAGCCCACCACCTTCTACAGCGTCTATCGCCCCAAGGTGGAGAAATACATCATCCCCACCACGTGGTGGGAGGGCGGCGCGATGCTCAACCGCCGCCTCAGCGGGGGCTGGAGCGTGGACGTGGCGGTCCACTCCGGGCTGGAGACCTCGGCGGGCTCCGATTACAAGATCCGCTCCGGCCGCCAACGGGTCTCCAGTGCCCTGGCCGACAGCCTGGCCACCACCGGGCGGCTGAAATGGACCGGGATGCCAGGCGTGGAATTGGCCGCCACCGTATTGCGCCAGGGCGACATCACCCAGGGGCAAGATCCCCAGGCCGGCGGCGCCACCCTGTGGAGCGCCCACGCCATCCTGCAACGCGGCCCCTTCGGCGTCCGTGCCCTGATCGCCGAATGGCGCCTCGACGGTGACGGGCCGAAGGCCGTCGGTGCCGATCGTCAGCGCGGCTGGTATGTGGAACCGGCACTGCGTCCGTGGGAGAAGTGGGGCTTTTTCGTCCGCTACGAGACTTGGAACAACAAGGCCGGCGACAACGGCGGTGAGGACACCCGTCAGGGCAATATCGGGGTAAACTTCTGGCCCCACCCGGACGTGGTGTTCAAGGCCGAGTACCAGAAACAGAGCGGCAGCGACGACGACGGTGTCCTGCTCGGCATGGGCTACCGGCTCTGAGGCGCCCGGCCCGTCACGCCCGGTGGGCATGTGGCTCACCGGGCGTGACGGCGTTTCGGGGCCACGAAATCAAGCAGTGAGGAGCTATCGAGCCCCCATGTCACCCCTGCCCTTGCCAAGCTGGATTCTGGCGTTGCTGCTGCTCTCGCCCATGGGCGTCGGCGCCGCGGAACAGGTCTTCCTGGAACCAGGGCGCTTTTTGCGGCAGGCCTTCGACGGCGACCCGCCGCCCCCCAAGGTGTTGTGGCTCACCGGCGAGCGGCGCAAGCAGGTCAGCCGCATCCTCGGCCATCCGCCGCCCAAGCTGCGGGTACGTTATTGGCTGCGTGGCCAGCGCAGCGCCTGGATCCTGGAGGAGATCGGCAAGGAACGGCCCATCACCGTGGGCATCGTCATCGAGGACGACCGCGTGGTAGAAGTGCGGGTCCTGGTGTACCGCGAATCCCGCGGTCACGAGGTCCGCCATCCCTTCTTCACCCGCCAATTCGAAGGCGCCCGCCTCAAACAGGGTGACAAACTGGACCGCCGTATCGACGGCATCTCCGGCGCCACCCTCTCGGTACGCGCCTTGAAACGGCTGGTACGTCTGGCCCTGTGGCTCCACCGCGAGGTCAGCCGCTGATGCAGGCCCGGCGCCGATCCCGCCTGCGTTCGCCCTACCTGTGGCACCGCTGGCTGGGGTTGGCGGCGGCCATTCCCTTGTTCATCGCCGCCCTCACCGGCTTGGCCCTCAACCACACCGAAGACCTGGGACTGGACCAGCGTCACCTGGACCAGGACTGGCTGTTGGATTGGTACGGCATCCGTCCCCCCGGGGAGGCGTTGGGATTCCCGCTGGAGGGACGCTGGCTCACCTGGCTGGGTGGGCAGCTGTTCCTCGATCGACACCCCGTGGACGACAGCGAACGCCCTCCCGTGGGGGCGGTGCTCAGCGAGAGCGCCGGACTGCTGGTGGTGGCCCTGCCCGATGCCCTGCGCCTCTACACCCCCGAAGGCGAACGGGTGGAGGAATTACCCGCCGGAGTCGCACTGCCCGGCCATCCACTGCGGTTGGGGATCACCGCCGACGGCGCCATCGTCCTGGAGACCGGAGAAGGACGCTTCGTCGCCGACGAGGCGCTGCTGCAATGGAGCCCGGCGACGGGGCAGGCGGTCCAATGGAGCGGCGGCGCCCCACCCCCGCCGGCGCTGGCGCAGGCGCTGGAACGGGCATGGCGTGGTCAAGGGCTGCCCCTGGAGCGGGTGGTGCTGGATCTCCACAGCGGCCGCATCCTCGGAGGGGCGGGGGTACTGATCATGGATGCCGCCGCGGTACTGGTGTTGTTGCTCGCCCCCACTGGGGTCTATCTGTGGATCCGAGCCCGCCGCCGTCAGCGGGAACACCGGCGCAAACACCCCCCCCGCTGATTCATTGGTCCTTTTGCTTGCCCGCCTGCTCCAACAGGCGTTGGAGGTGTTCGATGGGAATGGCATAGGCGATCCCGCTGGGATCACTCAGGGCCTTCTCCTTACTGCCTTTGACGAACACCGAATTCACGATGCCGATCACCGTCCCGTCCGCGACGCGGTACAAGGGACTGCCGCTGTTGCCGGGATAAGCGGTGGCGTCCAGTTGATAGACCGGAAAGGGGTTCTGCAGGCGGCGAATCATGAGTGGATCCAGGTCACCGGGATCCACCACCGGGATGGCGATGGGGCTGATGGCGGAGATGATGCCCCGATGGGTGACGGGATAGAGCCCCAGCACCGCGCCGATGGGGAAGCCGGTGAAGGCCACCGCCTCGCCCTCACGCACCGGCTCCCGGGCGAAGCGCAACGGCACCAAGGGCTCCCCACCCAGGCGCAGCAAGGCCAGATCGTGTTCCACATCCTCGGCCACCAGCTCCAGGGGCCGCCGCTTGGCGTGCTTTCCCCGCCCCACATAGGCCACCAGTCGTTCCTTGGGCTCGCGTGCCAATAGCAAGGGCCTCACCACGTGAAGGTTGGTGGCCACCCAGCGACCGTCCCCCACCACGAACCCCGTACCCCCCAGCTTGTCGGGCGGACGGCGGGTGATGAGATGGGTGCCCACCCCCACCACGCTGGGCTTCACCATCGCCACCACCTCGGGCAGTCCGGCCCAGCTCGGGAGAGCCCATCCCAGCAGGAGAACGGCCAGCCAGCTCAACGCACCCCGGCCAAGCGCACGCGGTAACGGGGGCCGCCGGCCTGACGCAGATCCACCCACACTCGCCGGGGTGACCAGCCGAGGCGACTGTCGCGGGCCTCCACCCACAGATGGCGCAGCCCCCGGGGCAGACGCAGGCCGCGCAGGCGGCGGGAGAAGAGCCGTCCACCGCGATGGGGCCGTGGCATCACCTGCTCGACGAGCACCGTGCCATCCACGGCCCGCAATCGCCAGGCATCCACGTAATGTGTCCAACCCTCGTCGCCATGATCCAAGGTGACGCGCACATCCCATAGGTTTCCCCGCTGCTGGAACATCACCTCCACGATCACCGCCTCACCGGCCCAGCCCGGCGGCATCGCCCCGAAAAAAAGCAGCAACCACAACCGGCGCCCCATGGCATCCCTCTCAAAAAAATGCGAGGGAAGAGCGAAGCAGGCGCGGCTTGCGCCCGCCTTAAAACAACCGGGCCAGCAGTTGCAGCACCGTCAGGGCCAGCGCCCCGGCAAGCAGATCGTCGAGCATGATACCCAAACCGCCGCCGATGCGCCGGTCCAGCCAAGCGATGGGCCAGGGCTTGAGGATATCGAACAGCCGGAACAGCACGAAGCCTGCCAGCACCCAACCCCAACCGGCCGGAGCGGCGCTCATGGTGAGCAGATACCCCACCACTTCGTCCCAGACGATACCCGGGTGGTCGTGCACCCCCAGGTCACGGGCGGTGCGCCCGCACAGCCACACCCCGAGCAGGGCCAGTGCGGCCACCATGGCGAGATAGGCCGGCAGCGGCAGCGGGGCCAGGAACAGGTACAGTGGCACCGCGACCAGGGTACCGAAAGTTCCCGGGGCCTTGGGGGCGAGCCCCGCCCCCAGACCGAAGGCCAGCCAGTGCACCGGGCCGTGAAGATGAGGACGCTCAGAAGTGGACATGGCCGAAACGGTCCAAGGAGAAGGGCTCGCCCCCGGGAGTGAGGAAACGCAGGCCGGAGTCAGCGGTGAGGGTGCCGATGCGCCGCACCGTCACATTCCCGTCTCCGAGGCGCATGGCCAACTCGGCCTCGCGCTGGGGAGGAACGGTGAAGATCAGCTCGTAGTCGTCTCCCCCGGTGCAGGCCAGGCGCCAAGCCCGCTCCCGGGGCAGTTCGCGCAGCCCGGGGGCCAGGGGCAAGGCATCCAGCGCAATCTCCGCCCCCACCCCGGAGGCAGCTAGGAGGTGCCCCAGATCGGCGGCCAGACCATCGGAGCAATCGATGGCGGCGCTGGCCAGACCGCGCAGGCGCCGCCCCAGTTCGAGACGGGGCTCGGGGCGCTCCAGACGCCGGCGCAATGCCGGCGGCGGCCCCTCCCCGCTTTGGAGCACCTCCAGCGCCAGAGCGGCCCCACCCAGCTCGCCGGAACAATAGACGAGATCGCCGGGTCGGGCACCGTCGCGACGCAGGGCCAAGCCGGCGGGCAGCGCCCCGGCCGCCTGGATGGTGAGCGACAATTGTCCGGCACGGCTCACGTCCCCCCCCACCAGATCGATGCCCACCCGCCCGGCCAGGGACCACAGACCACGGGCGAAGGCGGCAAGCCAGTCCTCCTCGGCCTCGGGCAGGGCCAGCACCAGGGTGAACCAGCGCGGCTCGGCCCCCATGGCCGCCAGATCGGACAGACTCACCGCCAGGGCCTTGTAGCCCAGGGCCTCGGGATCGACATCGGGGAAGAAATGCACCCCGGCCACCAGGGTGTCCACGGTGATCGCCCAGTGTTCTTTGGGCGAGGGCCGGATCAGCGCGGCATCGTCCCCCACCGCCAGCACCACCTCGGGCCGGCGGGGGGGCCGGTCGAACCAGCGATGGATGAGCTCGAACTCACCCGTGGCCATGGTCGCCGGCACCGCCCTGGAGCTCCACTTGGCGCAAGCGGCGGGCGAGGCGATCGACGATGCCGTTGACGAAGCGGTACCCCTGCTCGGCGCCGAAGGTCTTGGCCAGGTCCACCGCCTCGTTGATCACCACCCGGTAGGGCACGTCCAGGCGGTGGGCCAACTCGTAGCTGGCGATGCGCAACGCGGCCAGTTCCACCGGATCCACCTCGTTCAACGGCCGCGACAACAGCGGCTCGATGTGACCGTCCAGCTCCCCCACCCGGGCGGTGATCTGCTGCAACAATTCGCGGAAATAGGCCAGATCGGTGCGTTCGGGGTCCTGTTCGCTCTCGAACTGGCGGAGGATGTCGCCGACGTTGCCGCCGCCCATCTGCCACTGGTAGAGGGCCTGTAGGGCGATGCGGCGGGCGCGGCGGCGGCGCTGGGCCGGGTTGGGACGGCGGCGGCGGGGGCGCGGGACGTCGTTCATGGTGCTCACAGGGCGCGCAACAGGTTGATCATCTCGATGGCCGACAACGCCGCCTCCGCGCCTTTGTTACCGGCCTTGGTGCCGGCGCGCTCGATGGCCTGTTCGATGGTGTCCACGGTGAGCACCCCGAAGGCCACGGGCAGGTCGCTCTCCAGGGCCACCCGTGAGAGCCCCTTGGCACATTCACCGGCCACGTAGTCGAAGTGGGGCGTGCCGCCACGGATCACCACCCCCAGGGCGATGACCGCGTCGAAGCGGCCGCTGGCCGCCAGCCGCCGGGTGATCAGGGGCAGTTCGAAGGCACCGGGCACTCGGGCCACGGTGATCCGATCCGCGGGCAGGCCATGACGGCACAGGGTATCCACCGCACCGGCGAGGAGCTGTTCACCGATGAAGCCGTTGAATCGGGCCAGGGCGATAGCCACCCGGGCATCGCTCAGGGTCAGGCCGCCTTCCAGGGTTTCGATGTCGTTCATAGGGTTTCCACTTTGGATGGGGTTGTCTGGGGGCGGGTGCGGGGTGTCTCCGCACCCTCCAGGGGTTCGTAGCCCTCCACCTCCAGGCCGAAACCGGAGAGGGCGTGGACCTTGCGCGGCTGACCGATGACCCGCATGCGCCTCACCCCCAAGTCGGCAAGGATCTGCGCCCCGAGGCCGTGACCACGCAAATCAGGGGCCGGCCGTTCCGGGGGCGGCGTCCGCTGTTGGGGCTCCTGGTCCTGGAGCTGGAACTGGCGCAAACGGCGGATCAGCGCCGCGCTGTCCTCGGGCTTGCGCAACACCACCACCACCCCCGCCGGCTCGCGGGCCAGGCGTTCCAGAACCCGCTCCAGCGGCGGCGGCAGCCCCTCGCGCAGGCCGCCGAAGACGTCGCAGAGGTCGTCACGCAGATGCACCCGCACCAACACCGGGCGTTGGGGGTCGACCTGCCCCTTCACCAGGGCGAAGTGGACCTGATCGTCCAGGGTGTCGCGGTAGGCGATGAGGCGGAACTCGCCGTGGCGGGTGGGCAGACGGCACTCGGCCACTCGCTCCACCGTCTTCTCATGGCGCAGGCGGTACTCGATGAGGTCGGCGATGGTGCCCATCTTCAGGCCGTGCCGCGCGGCGAAGTGCTCCAGGTCCGGGCGGCGGGCCATGGTGCCGTCCTCGTTGAGGATCTCCACGATCACCGCCGCCGGCTCCAGACCGGCCAGGCGGGCCAGATCGCAACCGGCCTCGGTGTGGCCGGCCCGGGAGAGCACCCCCCCGGGGCGGGCCATCAGCGGGAAGACATGGCCGGGCTGCACCAGGTCCTCGGGTTTGGCGTCGGGGGCCACCGCGGCGCGGATGGTGGTGGCCCGGTCGGCGGCGGAAATACCGGTGGTCACCCCGCGGGCGGCCTCGATGGAAACGGTGAAGTTGGTCCCCTGCGCCTCCTCGTTGCGGCTGACCATCAACGGCAGGTCCAGTTGGGCGCAACGCTCCGGGGTGAGGGTGAGGCAGATGAGGCCGCGGCCGTAGCGGGCCATGAAGTTGATGTCCTCGGGACGCACCCACTGGGCGGCCATGATGAGGTCGCCCTCGTTCTCGCGGTCCTCGTCGTCCACCAGGATCACCATTCGCCCCTGGCGGATGTCTTCGATGATGTCTTCGATGGGGCTGAAAGCCATGTGATACCCAGTCTCGGGCCCAAAGGCCGTGCAATGAAACCTGCCCACTCAATCCACGGAAAAACCGCAGCGGGCGAGCCATTCCCGTGTCATCCCACCGGCATCGGCCTCGGCGGCCCGTTCTCCCAGCAGGAGGCGTTCCAGATAACGGGCGATGAGGTCCACCTCCAGGTTGACCCGTCGCCCAGGGCGGTATTCGCCCAGGGTGGTCACCGCTTGGGTGTGGGGAACGATGTTGAGCTGGAAACGGACACCCTCCACGGCGTTCACGGTGAGCGAGACGCCATCCACACAGATGGAACCCTTCGGGGCGATGTAGCGGGCCAATTCGGTCGGGGCCTTCAGGGTGAGACGCACAGAGCGGGCCTCCCGCTGCATGGCCACCACCTCCCCGAGGCCATCCACGTGGCCGGAGACCAAGTGCCCACCCAGTGGGGTGGCAAGGGTCAGCGCCGGCTCCAGATTGACCCGGTCACCGGGGCGGAGTTCCCCCAGGGTGGTGAGGGAGAGGGTCTCGGCGGAGACATCGGCCCAGAAACCCTCGGGGCTGGGATCCAGGGCGGTGAGGCAGACCCCCGAGACGGCCACCGAGTCCCCCGGCCGCAACTCGGCCAGGAACGGGGCCTCGGCGGTGATACGCAGCCGCCGGTCCCCCCCTCGGGCCTCGCTGGCTTGGATCCGGCCCACGGCCTGGACGAGTCCGGTGAACATGGCGGTGACGATTTCCCGCTGCGTTGGATTGGAAACGCCGGATTATACCTCAAGGCGGTCAAAACAATTCGACCTTCCCCGACTCCTGGCCACTTTGCTGCTCCGCGATGGATGTAGCAGCGACTGGTTCGGTGAGGGTGGAGGCATCGTCCTCGTCCACCCGGAAGGTGGACACCAGATAGCTGAGCTGGACCGCCATCTGGGCCAGGTCACCGCCGCTGGAGGTGAATACCAGCGCCGAGTCACTCACTTGCCGGGCCAGGGTGTGGATCTCGCTCAGTTTGGCGTGGATCTCGGCGGTGATCATGACCTGTTCCTGGACGGCATCGGCGAAGGAGGCATTGCGTTCGCGGATTTGCCCCACTGCCTCGGTGATCTCCGCCAGGGCCTCGCCGGCACGGGCGGCCCGTTCCATGCCGGCGGCGGCCGAGCGTTGACCCCGGGCCATCGCCTCACCCACCTCAGCGGCGCTCACCTTGAGGCGTTCGAGCATCTCACCGATCTCGCCGGTGGCCTGCTGGGTGCGACGCGCCAAGCTGCGCACTTCGTCGGCCACCACGGCGAAGCCGCGGCCGGACTCCCCCGCCCGCGCCGCCTCGATGGCGGCATTCAGCGCCAGCAGGTTGGTCTGCTCGGTGATTTCGTGGATGGTGGCAAGAATGGAGCCGACCCGTTCCACTTCCTGGCTCAATTTGGCCATCGATTGCACGGCGTCTTCCACTTCAGCCGCCAGATGGCGCATTCCGACGACACTTTCCTCCACCACCTCCCTCCCTTGTTCGGCGCGCCCGCTCACCTCGGCCGACAGCTCGGCGGCCTCGCGACTGCCCTGGCGGATCCCCTCGCTCACCGCTTTGAAGCGCTCGGCGGCCTGGTGGGTCTCCTGGATGGCCTCGGTCTGGGCGCGCACTTGGTCCACGGCGTTCTGGGCATGGTGCGACAAGGTGGTGGCCGCATCGGAGAGCTGTCCGCCAGTGACACGGATCTGCCGCAGGCGGTCGCGCAGGCTGTCCACCGCCGAGAACACCGCCCGGTTGAGGCGGGCCACCTCGACGATGGTGTCGGGCAGGGACGGCGGGCTGTGGGCCATATCGCCCCGGGCCACGGCATTCATGTGTTCCACCAGCTCGGAGAGCGGCTGTACCACCCGGGTGGTGACGAACCAATAACCCAGGCCGGCGCCGATGACCACCAACAGCAGGCTGGCCAGCATGATGGTACTGACATCGTCGTCCATGTACTGGTTGAGGGCGCTGACGTCGGCACGCATCACCACCCGCACCAGCGGCTCACCGGCCTCGTCGCGCAACACGAAGGGCACCTGCAGGCCATCCCCGTTGTCCGCCTCATCGCCCCAGTCCTGGCTCTGGTACCACACCGTGCCCTCAGGGCTCTCGAGGCGCAGCGGCTGACCGGTGATGGACTCCACCCGTTGCAGATTGGGCAGGGGATTCACCACCACTTCCAGATAACCCCAGGGCTGCAGCCCTACGGGAACCAGCAACGAGGCCAGCGGCTCCCCCTGCGGGCCGCGCCAGAGGACGAACAGGCGCTTCAGCCGCTCCACCCGGTCACGTCCTTCGGCCTTGTCGGCCAGCGGATCAGGCAGGCCGGGAGGCAAAGCGAATCCTTCGCGGCTCTCCAGCAAGGAGTGGTATCGCTGGTCATAGAGCCGTAGCTTGCCCAACGCCAGCACGCCCTTGGACACCAAGCCTTGATGGAATTGGTCGTCCAGCAGCGACACCAAGGCCTCGTGGCTCAGTTCGCCTTTCAAGGTCAGAGGCAACAGGCGGCGCAGGCCGCTGCCGTCGAGCACGTCGTGGGCCACCTCATCCATGTAACGTTCGGTATCGCTCAGTGCCTGGGCAGTGGCCATGCCCACCATTTCAGTGAGGGTGAGGCGCCCCGATTCCAGGGCCGAGTGTCGCAACCACTGGCCCTCGAACCAGGACAAACCCAAGGTGACCGTGGCACCACCGACGAACACCATCACCGTGAGCTGGCGCAGGGTACAACGCCAACGCAGACACAGGTGCTTCAAGCGCATGGAATCGATGCTCTCGTTTGGGAAGACGTTGACAATTCGACTGGGGCCGGGGGGATCTTGACCCCCCCGGTGACGAGAAAAGCCGCTCGGTGTTCAGCAGGGGCGCAGAATCAGGCGCAGATCCCGCCCCAGGCGGCGGGTCTCCTCGATGCGCCATTGCAGACGGCGGTCCATGGCATCGATACCGGGGAGACGAAACAGGGGGCGGCCTTCATGGCCGAGGAACACCGGGGCCTGATAGAGCACCAGTTCGTCCACCAGGCCCTGGGTCATGAAGGCCCCGGAGAGGGTGGGGCCGGCCTCCACATGCAGCTCGTTCGCTTCGCGCCGGGCCAAGGCCTCGAGGAGCGCGGCCAGCGACACCCGCCCCGAGGCCTCGGCCGGCAGCGGCAGCACCTCGGCGCCGGCGGCCTCCAACGCCCGGCGAGGCAGCGGATCCTCGCTCACGGTGGCGATGAGTACCGCGCCCGGGCGCTGGAACAGGCGGGCCTGTGGCGGGGTGCGCAGGCGGCTGTCCACGATCACCCGCAGCGGTGGGCGCCCCGGGTCGCACCCTAGTTCCTCTGGACGGATATCGAACCGGGGGTCGTCGGCGAGTACGGTATCCACCCCGGTGATCAGGGCCGAGGCCCGCGCCCGCCAGCGCTGCACGTCGCGGCGGGCGGGGGCTCCGGTGATCCAACGGCTCTCGCCCGAGGCCAGGGCGGTGCGGCCATCCAGACTGGCGGCCGATTTGATGCGCAGCCAGGGACGGCCCCGGCGCATGCGGCTGACGAAACCGATGTTCAAGGCCTCCGCCTCGGCGGCCATCAGCCCCACCTCCACGGCAATACCCGCAGCGCGCAGGCGGGCCAGGCCGCCGCCGGCCACCCGGGGATTGGGGTCTTCCATGGCCGCCACCACCCGAGCCACGCCGGCGCTCACCAGGGCATCGGCACAGGGCGGGGTGCGGCCGTGGTGACTGCACGGTTCCAAGGTGACGTAGGCCGTGGCCCCTCGCGCCGCTTCGCCGGCCGCGCGTAGGGCCAGCACCTCGGCATGGGGCTCACCGGCGCGTCGATGCCAGCCCTCCCCCACCACCTCGCCATCCCGCACCAGCACACACCCTACCCGGGGATTGGGGTCGGTGGTGTAGAGCCCGCGGCGGGCCAGGCGCAGGGCCCGGGCCATCCAGCGGGCGTCGTCAGTCGTCGTCATCGAGCAGTTTCAGTTGCCGCCGGTCGGGGGCGATGCCCCGCTCCAGGCGTTCGATCTCTTCGCGAAAGGCGGCCACATCCTGGAAACTGCGGTACACCGAGGCGAAGCGCACATAGGCCACCTGGTCCAGCGCCCGCAGCTCTTCCATCACCCATTCGCCGATCAAACGGCTCTCCACTTCCCGCTCTCCGGTGGCCCGCAGCAGTCGCTTGATGCGGTTGATGCTCTCCTCCACGCGCTCCATGGGCACCGGCCGCTTCTCCAAGGCCCGCAACAGCCCACCGCGCAGTTTGTCCTCGTCGAAGGGCTCGCGACTGCCATCCCGTTTGACCACCCGGGGCGGATGGAGCTCTGCCGTCTCGTAGGTGGTGAAGCGCTCGCCACAGGCCTGGCACACCCGCCGGCGGCGCACCGCCTCGCCCCCGCCGGAGAGGCGGGAGTCCACCACCTTGGTGTCCTGGGTGCCGCAGAAGGGGCAGCGCATGGGTTGTTTCAGCTCATCCGTACACCGGGAAACGCCGGCAGAGATCCACCACCTGCTCGCGGACCTCATCGATCACCGCGGCGTTACCCGGATCGTCCAGCACCCGGCTGATCCAATCGGCCAGTTGGCGAGCCTCGGCCACCTGGAAGCCGCGAGTGGTGATGGCCGGGGTACCGATGCGGATGCCGCTGGTGACGAAAGGGGACTGGGGATCGTTGGGGACGGTGTTCTTGTTGACGGTGATGTTGGCCCGCCCCAGGGCGGCCTCGGCGTCCTTACCGGTGAGCCCCTGGTTTTGCAGATCCACCAGGAACAGATGGTTGTCGGTACCGCCGGAGACGATTTTGAAACCGAACTCCATCATCCGCGCCGCCATCGCCCGGGCGTTCTTGATCACCTGGGCCTGGTAGTCCTTGAATTCCGGCTCCATGGCCTCCTTGAAGGCCACGGCCTTGGCGGCGATGACATGCATCAACGGCCCGCCCTGGGTGCCGGGGAACACCAGCGAGTTGAGTTTTTTGTACAGCGCCTCGTCGCCGCCCTGGGCCAGGATCATGCCGCCGCGGGGGCCGCGCAAGGTCTTGTGGGTGGTGGTGGTGACCACATGGGCATGGGGCAGGGGATTGGGATAGAGGCCGGCGGCCACCAGCCCGGCCACATGGGCCATGTCCACGAACAGATAGGCGCCCACCTTGTCGGCGATCTCCCGGAAACGTGCCCAGTCCACCACCCGCGAATACGCCGAGAAGCCGGCCACCACCATCTTGGGCTTGTGTTCCAGAGCCAGGGCCTCCACCCGGTCGTAGTCGATCTCGCCGGTCTCGTCGTCCACGCCGTATTGCACGGCATGGAACAGCTTGCCGGAGAAATTGACCTTGGCGCCGTGGGTGAGATGGCCACCATGGGCCAGGCTCATGCCCAGGATGGTGTCGCCGGGTTCCAGCAGGGCCAGATAGACCGCGGCGTTGGCCTGGGAGCCGGAGTGGGGCTGGACATTGACGTAGTCGGCACCGAACAGGGCCTTGGCGCGGTCGATGGCGAGCTGTTCGGCGATGTCCACATACTCGCATCCCCCGTAATAACGCCGCCCGGGGTAGCCCTCGGCGTATTTGTTGGTGAGTACACTGCCTTGGGCCTGCATCACCCGGGGGCTGGCGTAGTTCTCCGAGGCGATGAGTTCAATGTGCTCCTCTTGGCGGCGGGCCTCGCTT
>JALSHN010000288.1 GCA_026982215.1 Gammaproteobacteria bacterium | reverse complement strand
CGCCACCGCGGGGGTTGGGTGGCGGGCGGTGTTGCTCAGTGACACCCCTGGATTGGGAGACTCCGATCTGAGCGGCTGGGAATTGAGTCTGGGCCTGTCGTTCGGCCCGCGTCGCGCCCCCGTGTTGTGAGCCGGGCTGGCATTGAAAATTAGTTGTTGCTAATATTCTGTCCTTGAAAGCGGGGCGGTCGTCCCCATTAATTTAGACAAACCGAGTCGGCGTGGTCGGCTCGCCCAGTCATCTCGATTTCAGGAGGAGCCGCCCATGGCCGTCACCGAACTCACCCAAGACACCTTCGAACAGACCATCGCTCAGCATCCCTTCGCCATCATCGACTTCTGGGCCCCGTGGTGTGGTCCGTGCCAGTCCTTCGCCCCGGTGTTCGAGAAGGTCTCCGAGCAGCACCCGAATATCCTGTTCGCCAAGGTGAACACCGAGCAGGAACAGAATCTGGCCGCCCAGTTCCAGATTCGCTCCATCCCCACCTTGATGATCATCCGCGACAACATCATCATCTACTCCCAACCGGGCGCCCTGCCCGAATCCGCCCTGCAGGACCTCATCACCCAGGCCGAGAACCTGGACATGGACGAGGTGCGCCGGCAATTGGCCGAGCAACAGCAGGGGCAGCAGCCCAGCGCCTGAGGTCGATAGGGGGGCGGCGAACCCGCCGCCCTTGACCGTGGTCCAAGCCGCATCGACAAAATAGGCACCATGGTCACTACCGCGACGCCCTCTCATCATTCCGCCCCCGAGGCCTGGGAACGGGCCTTCGGGGGCGATGCCGTGCGCCAAGCCCTCGGTCTGATACAACGCCATCACCTGCCCGAGCGGGTGGCCCTGGCCGCTTTGGTGGCCGCCGCCGATGATGATCCCGAGGCCTACCCGGAGGTCCGCTCGTTGGTCGGGGAAGCGGCCCGCTTGCGGGATCTGGCCGCCCAGGCGGAGGGGGACCGCGCCGCGCTGGTGCTCTCGGCGGTGAATGAGCCCGAGGCCCTGTTCGTGATCCTCATCAGTGCCTTGTTGCGGTTGCAGCGTCTCAAGGAGGCACCCGAGGACGTCCGGCGGGCCGCTGCCGCGGGGGTGTTTGCCCTGGAGGCCCCGCTGGCCAACCGCCTGGGTCTGGGGCAGCTCAAGTGGGCCCTGGAGGATCTGGCCCTGCGTTATGCCGAGCCTACGGCCTATCGGGAGATCGCCCGCCGTCTGGAAGAACGGCGCGCCGATCGAGAGGCCTACATTCAGCGGGTGATCGAGGAATTGGATGGCGCCTTGAATGAAGCCGGCATCCCGGCGCAGATCAGCGGCCGTCCCAAACACATCTACAGCATCTGGCGCAAGATGCAGCGCAAGAACAAGCGCTTCGAGGAGTTGTTCGACGTGCGGGCGGTGCGGGTGCTGGTGGACAGCGTGGATCAATGCTATGCCGCGCTGTCGGTGGTCCATGCCCGCTGGCCCTTCATCCCCGGCGAGTATGACGACTACATCGCCGCTCCCAAGGCCAATCGCTATCAATCGCTGCACACCGCGGTCATCGGCCCGGAAGGCAAGACGGTGGAGGTGCAGATCCGCACCCACGAGATGCACGCCCACGCCGAGCTGGGGGTGGCTGCCCACTGGCGCTACAAGGAAGGCGCCACAGCCGCCGCCGGCCTGGAACGACGCATCGAACAGCTCCGTGCCCGGCTGGCCGGCGAGCCGGAGCCGGAAGGGGAGGGGCCGGTGCACGTCCTCACCCCCAAGGGCGAGGTGATCGCCCTCCCCGCCGGGGCGACCCCGCTGGATTTCGCTTACCGCATCCACACCGAGGTGGGCCATCGCACCCGGGGCGCCAAGGTGGACGGGCGCATGGTGCCGCTGAACACCCCCCTGCGGAGTGGCCAGCGGGTGGAGCTGGTGTTGACCAAGGAACCGGCGCCTAGCCGTGACTGGTTGCGCCCGGAGAATGGTTACCTCGCCACCCCGCGGGCACGGGCCAAGGTACGGGCCTGGTTCAAGCGCCAATTGCGCGAGGAGCACGTCCGCGCCGGGCGAGAGGCCCTGGTGCGGGAGCTGGGGGAGTCCCCTCCCGCCGATGCCCTGGAGGCCGTGGCTCGC
>JALSHN010000287.1 GCA_026982215.1 Gammaproteobacteria bacterium | reverse complement strand
ACATCAGCAGGGTGTTCCCCAGGGCCTCGGCGGCCACCGGCCCCAGGGCCCCGTCGTCGAGCAGCTCGATCAAGGGGGCGATGTTGTAACCGCCGAGCATGGTCCCCAGCAGCTCGGTGGCCCGGCAGCGGTCGATGAGCGGGCTCTCGGCCTCCCCCTTGGCCACCGCGGCCAGGAAGGCGGCCTTCACATAGGCGGCCTCGTCCACCCCCGGGGGGACCCGGTGGGTGATCAGGTCGAGAAGAAAGGCCTCTTCGCCGGCGGGAGGGTTCTTGAGCAATTCCACCAGCGCGGCGGTCTGTTCGGCATCGAGCGGCAAGGGCGGCAGCCCCTCTCGGGCGCGCTCTTCCACATGGCGACGATAGGCTTCCAGCACGTTGCACCTCGCGTGAACCTCGAAAAAAGACGGGGCATTTTACGCGACTTCTCCAGCAGAGGGAAAAAACGCAGCGCCTTGGTGTATCATTTCGGGTTTTTCCCGGACCGGAGCGGACCATGGAACTCACTCCCCTCACAGCCATTTCCCCCATCGATGGGCGCTACGGCGCCAAGACCGATGCCCTGCGCCCCTTGTTCAGCGAATACGGCCTGATCCGCCATCGGGTGCTGGTGGAGGTGCGCTGGCTCATCGCCCTGTCCGAGGAACCGGCGATCACCGAACTCAAACCCTTCTCCGCCCATGCCCGCCACATCCTCGAGGGCATCGTGGAGAGCTTCGATCTCCCCGACGCCCAGCGGGTGAAGAACATCGAGCGCACCACCAACCACGACGTCAAGGCGGTGGAGTACTTCCTCAAGGAGAAAATCACCGGTAACGCCGAGCTGGAGGCGGCTGCCGAATTCATCCATTTCGCCTGCACCTCCGAGGACATCAACAACCTCGCCTACGCCTTGATGCTGCGCGAGGCCCGCGGCCAGATCCTGCTACCCACCCTCGACGAGCTCATCCAGGCCCTGCGCGAGCTGGCCCACCGCCATGCCGACCAGCCCATGCTCTCGCGCACCCACGGCCAGACCGCCTCCCCCACCACCCTGGGCAAGGAGATGGCCAACTTCGCCTACCGCCTCAAGCGCCAGCGGGAACAGATCGCCGCCGTCCCCATGCTGGGCAAGATCAACGGCGCGGTGGGCAATTTCAACGCCCACATGATCGCCTATCCCGAAGTGGACTGGCCGGCCTTCGCCGAGCGCTTCGTCACCGGCCTGGGGTTGGACTGGAATCCCTACACCATCCAGATCGAACCCCATGACTACATGGCCGAGCTGTTCCACGCCATCATCCGCGCCAACGACATCCTCATCGATTTCGACCGCGATGTCTGGGGCTACATCTCCCTGGGCTATTTCAAGCAAAAGACCGTCGCCGGCGAGGTGGGCTCCTCCACCATGCCCCACAAGGTCAACCCCATCGACTTCGAAAACTCCGAGGGCAACCTCGGCCTGGCCAACGCCCTGCTCGAGCATCTGGCGCTCAAACTGCCCATCTCCCGTTGGCAACGCGATCTCACCGACTCCACCGTGCTGCGCAATCTCGGCGTCGGCTTCGCCCACAGCCTCATCGCCTACCAGTCCACCCTGAAGGGCATCGCCAAGCTGGAGGTGAATCCGCAGCGGCTGGAAGACGACCTGGACGCCGCCTGGGAGGTCCTGGCCGAGGCCATCCAGACGGTGATGCGCCGTTACGGCATCCCCGAACCCTACGAGAAGCTCAAGGCCTTCACCCGCGGCCGGGCCATCGATCGCGAGTCCATCACCCGCTTCATCGAAGGACTGGAACTGCCCGAGGCGGTCAAGGCGCGGCTGTTGGCCCTCACCCCCCACGGCTACCTGGGCAACGCCCCGGAGCAGGCCCGCAGGATCTGATGTCACGGCGTCTCCCCCACGAAGGCGAGGCTCAGGACGGCGTCCTCCTCGCCTGGCCCCACCCCGACGGCGACTGGGCCCCCTACCTGGAGGCCGCCGAGGCGGAATTCACCGCTCTGGCCCTGGCCATCACCGCCTACGAACGATTGCTGATCCTCTGCCGGGATCCTCAGCATGAGCGGCACATCCGCGAACGGCTCACCCCCGGTCTGGAACACCCTCAGCGACTGCAATTCCATCAC
>JALSHN010000286.1 GCA_026982215.1 Gammaproteobacteria bacterium | reverse complement strand
GCTCCCAGCCGATTTGTCGAACCCTTCGAGGCTTCTCACCCTCCCTCTCTCCCACTCACGAAAAACCCCCGTGGCCATATCGACCAACGGGGGTTCTATTTAGTCTATGGCGGAGAGGGAGGGATTGACTCGGCCCCTCCATGGGCCTCGCCCTCCGGGCACGCTTCGCGCGTCCAAATCGGCTCCCAGCCGATTTGTCGAACCCTTCGAGGCTTCTCACCCTCCCTCTCTCCCACTCACGAAAAACCCCCGTCGCCACATCGACCAACGGGGGTTCTATTTTCTATGGCGGAGAGGGAGGGATTCGAACCCTCGGACCCACAAGGGTCAACGGTTTTCAAGACCGCCGCTTTCGACCGCTCAGCCACCTCTCCGGGGAAGCCAAGAAGCATAGCCAAAGGTGGCAGGCAAGGGAACTCTTGCCAAACCACGACACTCAAGTAAGCTGTGAACGCATCAAATCAACAAGGAGTCGTGTCCATGTCCGTGCAACCGATCACCCGGCCGAACACGGCCTCGCAGGCGATCAGCAGCAACAAGCTCATCCGTAACACCTACATGCTGTTGTCCCTCACCTTGGCCTTCAGCGCCATCACCGCGGGGGCCTCGGTGGTCCTCAATCTGCCTCACCCCGGGCTGATCATCACCCTGGTGGGTTATTTCGGCCTGCTGTTTCTGACCTACAAACTGAAGAACAGCATCTGGGGTCTGGCCTCGGTATTCGCCCTCACCGGGTTCATGGGCTTCACGCTCGGCCCCATCATCAACGCCTATCTCGGCCTGCCCAACGGGCCGCAGATCGTCGCCATGGCCTTTGGTGGCACCGCCGCCATCTTCCTCGGACTCTCGGCCTACGCCCTCACCTCCCGCAAGGATTTCAGCTACATGGGCGGATTCCTGTTCGCCGGCATCCTGGTGGCCTTCCTCGCCGGATTGGGGGCGATCTTCTTCGAAATGCCCACCCTCTCCCTGGTGGTGTCGGCGATGTTCGTGCTGTTGATGAGCGGCCTGATTCTGTTCGAGACCAGCCAACTGGTCCACGGCGGCGAGACCAACTACATCATCGCCACCATCGGCCTCTATGTCGCCATCTACAACCTCTTCACCAGCCTCCTCCACCTGCTCGGCGCCTTCTCCAGCGACGACTGAGCCACCATCACCGTCGGGGTGTCTCGCCACCGAGACACCCCGCGCCTTTTGTCACCCGTCTGCAAGCAAGTTAAAATGAGGGCTTCCCACGAGGACGCCCTATGCCTCCTTGCTTTTCAATCAGTTAGGTAACCACTCACCCATGGACATCGCCGAAGAGACGCTGCGCAAGAAAAACAGCTATTCCTACGACGAGTTGATCGCATGTGGTCACGGCCAATTGTTCGGCCCCGGCAATGCGCAGCTCCCCCTCCCCCCCATGCTGATGTTCGATCGCATCACCCATATCTCCGATGAAGGTGGGGCCTATGGCAAGGGCAGCATCACCGCCGAACTGGACATCAAACCGGAGCTGTGGTTCTTCTCCTGCCATTTCGAGGGCGACCCGGTGATGCCCGGTTGCCTGGGGCTGGACGCCATGTGGCAGCTCATCGGCTTCTTCCTCGGCTGGATGGGCGGCCCAGGAAAGGGACGCGCCCTGGGTGCCGGCGAGGTGAAATTCACCGGGCAGGTCACCCCCGACAAGCGCCTAGTCACCTACCACATCGACATCAAACGCGTCATCATGCGCAAGCTCTTCATGGGAATCGGCGATGCCCGCCTGGAAGTGGATGGCCGTGAAATCTACACTGCCAAGGATCTCCGCGTGGGCCTTTTCACCTCGACGGAAAACTTCTGACCCATGATGAAACCACGTCGCACCGTCGTCACCGGCATCGGCATCGTCTCCAGCATCGGCATCGGCAAGGCAGAGGTCACCGAGGCCCTGCGTAAAGGACGCTCCGGGGTCACCCGCAGTGAAGAATACGCCGAACTGGGTTTCCGTTCCCACGTCCACGCCCCGGTCCGCATCGATCTGAGCGAACACATCGATCGCAAGTTGTTGCGGTTCATGGGCGATGCCGCCGCCTTCAGCTATCTGGCAATGAAAGAGGCCGTGGAAGACGCTGGCCTGGAGGAACACGAGATCTCCAGCCCACGCACCGGCCTGGTGACCGGTTCCGGTGGGGGCTCCACCGCCAACGTGGTCCAGGCTGCAGACACGGTGCGTGAAAAGGGGGTGCGCCGCGTGGGCCCCTACATGGTCACCCGCACCATGGGCAGCACCACATCCGCCTGCTTGGCCACTCCATTCAAGATCAAAGGGGTCAACTACTCCATCAGCTCCGCTTGTGCCACCAGCGCCCACTGCATCGGCCACGCCATGGAACTGATTCAGCTGGGCAAGCAGGATGTGGTCTTCGCCGGCGGCGGCGAGGAATTGCACTGGACCATGAGCGTGCTGTTCGACGCCATGGGTGCGCTGTCTTCAAAATACAACGACACCCCCGAACGCGCCTCGCGCCCCTACGACGCCCAGCGCGACGGCTTCGTCATCTCCGGTGGTGGTGGCATGCTGGTGCTGGAAGAACTGGAACACGCCCGTGCCCGTGGTGCCAAGATTTATGCCGAACTGGTGGGCTACGGCGCCACCTCCGACGGCTTCGACATGGTCCAGCCATCGGGTGAAGGGGCCGTCCGCTGCATGCGCCAAGCCCTGGCCACGGTGGATCGGCCGGTGGATTACATCAATGTCCATGGCACCAGCACCCCGGTGGGTGACGTCCGTGAGCTGGAGGCCCTCAAGGAGGTCTTCGGCAGCCCCGAAGGGGTACCACCTCTCTCCTCCACCAAGTCGCTCACCGGCCATGCACTGGGAGCGGCCGGAGTCAACGAAGCGGTCTTTTCCTTGCTGATGATGCAACACGGCTTCATCAGCGCCTCGGCCAACATCGAACAGCTCGACCCGGCCGCCGAAGGCTTCCCCATCGTGCGCCAGACACAAGAAGGCGTGGAACTGAACTGTGTGATGTCCAACAGCTTCGGCTTCGGCGGCACCAACGCCACCCTGGTCTTCAAGCGCCTCGAAGACTGACCCTTTCGCCCCTTCCCTCTCAACAAAAAATTCAACGGACGAAAAAACGGCCTTCGGAAATCGATTCCGAAGGCCGTTTCCCGATCAGACGGGGCTGCGCCCGTCACAAACTGGACAGGTAGTCGGCCACCGCATCGATGTCACTGTCGGACAGCCGCTTGGCGATATCCGCCATCATACCGGCGGGGTCATTCTTGCGCGCCCCCGTCTTGAAGTCCTGAAGTTGCTTGACCAGGTATTCCTTCATCTGCCCACCGACGACCGGGAAGATATGGTTGTTGGGATCCCGGCCCTTGCCGTTCTTGCCGTGACAATTCACACAAGCATAGACCCCTTTCTCGGGAAGGCCGTTGTAATAGATCTCCTTGCCCTTGGCGATCTTCTTCTTGTCACCGGAGGAATGACCGAACATGGCCCGTTTGGACGACATGCTCTTCTGGCTCTGATAGAAGGCGGCGATGTCCTTGAGATCCTGCATGTCGGTCACCATGGCGGCCATGGGCGTCATGGTGGGGTTGTCGCGATGCCCCTTCTGGAAATCCAATATCTGTTTGATGATGTAGCCACCCCGCTGGCCGGCGAGATTGGGACACTCGGGATTGACACTCATGCCATCGGCCCCGTGACACCCGGCGCAGAGCTCGGCCTTGGCCTGACCCGCCTTGGGATCGCCGGCGGCCATCGCCCCCCCTGAACCCAACATCGCCCCCATGACGAGGATACAGAAAACACGCTTGATCATAGTTTCTGTCCTTCTGAATTATATTTTTAACTCAATAGGTTAGCGCGCAAGCCCGTTGCTCCTCCCACGCGCCTTGGTCAGCTTGCCAAGCTATTGTATCCAGCGGACAAGGCTTGTAAAGCCTGACATTTTCGTTTTTATCAGGGTTTTTGCAGCGTTTTCAGCTCCTCCACCCAGGCCGTGGCACCGGCGGACTCCAGCTCAGCGATCAAAGGGGCGGCTTCTTCGCTTTTTCCGCTCTGAATGAGGCCATAGGCGAGGTGATACTGTATTTCCCGACGCTGACGCCCGTCACCCACCTTGGGTAACCACTCCTTGAGCAGGCGCACACCCTTGTCCACCTCACCGAAACGGATCAACGCCCAGCCGTGGGTATCCGCTATTCCGGCGTTCTGCGGCGCCAGCTGATAGGCCTGCTCCGAGAGCTCCACTGCCTTTCGATCCCCCTTCTCGATGTAGAGCCACGCCAGATTATTGAGGGTGACGGGGTCGTCTTTGACCTCGGCGAGCACCCGCTGGTACTCGCGTTCGCTGGCCGCCGTCTCTCCCAGACTCTGCAGCAACATGGCATAACGACGCCGTGCCGCCACATCGTCGGGATGACGCTCCAAATGAGCGGCATAGGTCTTTCGAGCCCGTTGCTGTGCCTGGCCCCGGACCGTGGCCAGATCATATTTGCGCCACACCGCCCCGCTGGCCCGCCCGGCGGTGATCAGGCGTTCGTAATACTCCATCGCCTGCTGGAAGCGCCCTTGCGCCAGGGCCCAATCCCCTTCCAGCTCGACCACCAGGGGGTCCTTTGCGCCACGCAGTTCCTTCAGCCGATCACGCCATTTGCCGAAATTGGCCTGATCCTTCTCAGCGACGGCCAATCCGGCCAGTTGCTGCAACACGGCAACGTCATCGGGGGCTTGTTTCAATGCCCGTTGTAAGGCGGTACGGGCCGCTTTGCGGTCCCCTTTGGCCAGGTAGAGCCGCGCCAACAGCGAGAGCACCCGGGGATCATCCCCCATGCGCCGCGCCACTTCGATGGCCTCGTCCACCTTACCCTCCTGGAGATAGCCCTCCACCAGAAGGCTGAGGGCCCGGGGCGTCTTCTCACGTCGCAACAGCTCGATGGCGCGCTCGCCCTGGCCGCTACGCAAATAGAAGCGGGCCAGGTAGACCTTGGCATCGTCGTCCAGCTCCACTGCCTTCTGCAACAAAGCCTCGGCTTGTTTCAATTCGCCGCGTTTCATGGCGATGTTGGCCAGACCAATGTAGGCGGCGGGATTGGGCTTGCGGCGGTTGACCTCTCGATAGAGCTTCTCTGCCTGCTCGAGATCCCCTTGCAAATCATGGATACGCGCCAGATTGAAACGGGCGGTGAGGTAGTCGGGATCGGCCTCCAGCGCCGCCTGGAAGGCCCGTTCCGCTTCGTCCAATTTCTGCTGTGCCAGCAGGGCGAGGCCAAGCATGTTGTGGTAGACCGGGTTATCGCGCTCCCGGGAGATCAACTTCTGGGCAATGCGGGCGGCCTCGGCGTGGTGGCGTTCACGCATCTTGGCGATGAACAGCAGCTCGCCCATTTCCGCGTTCTCTTCGAACAACCGCTCCAGTCGGCTGAGGTCCCCCAGATTGAGGCGGGCCAGCGCCAGCTCCCGCTCGGCGATCCGAGAGCCGGGAGCCATTTCCAATGCCTTCTCGAACGATTCCGAAGAGGCCTCGAACTGCTTGAGCGCCATTTGGGCGCTGCCCCGAAGGACGTAATAGTTGGAGCGTTTGTCGTTGCCGTATTTTTCCAACACCTCCAGGGCCTCCTCCGGCTCACCGATACGGAGCTTGGCGAAGGCGAGCCACTCGGCCACCAACCAGTTGTCGGGATGTGACTGGAGATAGAGCGCCAGGTAGCGGTCAGCCTGTTCGTACTTTCTGGCGTTCAGCAACAGCATTCCCTTGGCGAAGATGGCCGGCTTGTAATCGGGGGTGTTCTGGAGCACGAAGTCCACCTTGCGCTCGGCCTCCTCCTGGCGGCCTCGTTCCAGATCCACCAAGGCGGAGAGATAGGTGGCGTAAATGTGCCCGGGCACCAGCTTCAGTACCCGGTCGATGTGTTTTTCGGCCTCGTCGAAGCGTTTCTCGGCGATATTCAACGAGGCCAGCCCCACATGCGCGGAGAGGTTGTCGGGCTCCGCCTCCAGCGCCTGCAGGTAATGGCGCCTGGCGGCCTCGTCGTCCTTCTCCGCCCGCGCGATGCTGCCCAGCATGGCGTGGGCCTCGGCCAGTCCGGCATTTCGTTTCGTCAGACCTTCCAGCAAGGCCTTGGCTTGATCCCGTTTCTGTTGGGCCAACAGCAAGCGCGCCTTGCCGAGAAGCAATTCAGGCTCTTCGGCCTGGCGCGCCTCACCCGCCTGAATCGCCTTCTCCGCGGCGTCGGGCTGATTGAGGCTGAGATACGCATAGGCCCGCCAGCCGGCCAAGGCGGCATAGGTAGTGTCATCGTAGTCGGGATCGAGGGGGAGTTGATCCAGCAGCTCCTGGCTCTTCCCTTGATAGAACAAGGCCTTGGCCAATCCCACCACCCACTGATCGGGGGAGCCCCCCAGCTGTTTGACGCGGTAGAACTCCTTTTCGGCCTCGGCACCCTTGTAGAGTGCCAGATAGGCGCGGGCAAGGATCAAGCGGGCCTCGAGGTCGCCCGGGTTCTTTTGCAGGGCGTTCTTGGCTTCGATGATGCTGGCACTGTATTCGCCGGCCTGGAAATAGCTTCGGGCCTTGTCCAACGAGTCTGCGACAACGGGCACGGAAAGGCCCATCACCAGCAGCAGGGTGAGTAATCGCACGCTTTGCATGGGTACCGCCTCGGAGTCAGTCGGTGGTGGTGATATGGAGCTTTTTCATCAGGTCGTAGAGTGTGGGACGGCTCACGCCCAGCAACTCCGCCGCCTTGGCGATGTTCTTGTCCGTGTAGGCCAAGGCCCGCACGATCGCTTCCCTTTCCGCATTGGCTCTCACCTCCCTGAGATTGAATGGCAGATCGACGCGGTTCGACTCCAGCTCCAGATCATCGACGTCGATGATGCCGGCATCGGCCATGATCACCGCCCGCTTGATCTTGTTCTCCAGTTCCCGCACGTTTCCGGGCCACGCATAGGCCTCCATGGACTGGATGGCCTCGCGACTGAAACCGCCGACCTTTTTCTTGTATTCGGATGCGTATTTTTGCAGGAAATACTTCCCCAGCAAAATGATGTCCCCGCTGCGTTCGCGCAGGGGAGGGAGGTGGATCACCACTTCACTGAGACGGTAATAGAGGTCCTCACGGAATCCCCCCTCCTGAATGAAGGTCTTGAGATCCCGGTGGGTTGCGGAGACAATGCGCACGTCCACATCGATCTCCTCGTGCCCGCCGATACGTTCGATCTTGCGTTCCTGGATGAAGCGCAGCAACTTCGCCTGCAACGGCTGAGGCAGATCACCGATCTCGTCGAGGAACAGCGTCCCCCCTTGGGCCCGCTCGATCTTGCCCAAAGTCTGGCGCACGGCGCCGGTGAAGGCCCCTTTCTCGTAACCGAACAACTCGCTCTCCAGCAAGTTCTCGGGGATGGCAGCGCAATTGATGGCTACGAAAGGCCCATCCCGGCGTCCGCTGAGGTTGTGGATCGCCCGCGCCACCAGCTCCTTGCCGGTACCACTCTCACCGAGGATGAGCACGCTGGCATCCACTGGAGCAACCTTTTCCACCAACCGGTTGACCATGGAGATGGGTTCACTGGCCCCGATGATGCCCTCGAAAACGGCGTTCTGTCCGATGGCGAGCAAGCGCTGGTTCTCACGCTCCAGCTCCCGCACTCGGAAGGCCCGATTGACCACCAGCTTGAGGATCTCCTCGTCGAAGGGCTTGAGATAGAAGTCATAGGCGCCCAGGCCGATGGCCTGGACGGCGGCATCGCGGTCATTGTTACCGGTGACCACGATCACTTTGGTGGCCGGCGAGAGACCGAGGATCTCAGTGAGCGTGGTCAGGCCGATGTCGATGTCGTTGGGGTGAGGCGGCAGGCCCAGGTCCAGCAGCACCACGTCGGGATCGAAACGACGCACCTGCTTGATCGCCGACCCCTGATCGGTGGCGAAGATCACCTCATACTCGTCGAAAAACCATTTGAGCTGGCGCTGCAGGCCGGAGTCGTCCTCCACGACCAGCAATACGCCTTTGGATTCCTTACCCATGGAAGAACGGGAAACGATCGTGCTGAAAACGGATCCTCACCGGGCCCCCTTGCCCCACAGGACGACCTCCACCGTTTGCAGGAGAATCGCCATATCGAGGAACAGATTGTAATTCTTCACATAATACAGATCGTACTGCAGCTTTTCCACGGCATCCTCGGGCGTGGCCCCATAGGGGTAAGAGATCTGCGCCCAACCGGTGATGCCCGGCTTGACCCGATGGCGCTCGGCATAAAACGGGATGGTCTCAGAGAATTGCTCCACGAACTCGGGGCGTTCCGGGCGCGGCCCGACGATGGACATCTCCCCCTTGAGCACATTGAACAGCTGAGGCAACTCGTCGATCCGGGTCTTACGGATGAAACGCCCCACCGGGGTGACACGCGGGTCGTCCCGACTGGCCCATTGTGCCCGGCCACCGCGCTCGGCATCCACCACCATACTGCGAAACTTGATCACCTGGAACAGGCGCCAATTCTTGCCCACCCGAACCTGTTTGTAGAACACCGGGCCACGGTCCTGAAGATAGACGAGCAATGCGGTGACCAGCATCACTGGCGAGGCGATGATGAGCAGTGACAGGCTGGCGACGATATCGAACGCACGCTTGAGCCCCTCCTTGACCCAGCCGTGACGAAAACCCTCCGAGAAGATCAGCCAGCTAGGATTGGTCACCTCCAAGACAATCTTTCCCAGGTGGCGTTCGAAGAACGACGGCAGATCCACCACCTCCACTCCGCTCATCTTGCAATCGAGGATTTCCTCCACCGGCAACGACTTGCGCCGCTCATCGATGGCCACCACCAACTCATCCACCTCCAAACGACGCACCAGATCGATCAACGGACCATCGGGACGGACCACCCGTTGCTCATCCACCTGCGGCGCCCGTTCCCCTTTCAGGCGCAAGAACCCGATGATCCGCCAGCCGCGCCGATCCGCCTTGCGGCGCAACTCGGTGAGTTTCTTGGCTTTCTCCCCGGTACCGATCACCAGGATCCGCCGCTTGAACTGCTCCAGATCGATGAAACGATAGAAGGCGGAACGCACCAACACCGAAGCGGCGAAGGCATATCCCATGGCAATGAGGAAGATGCCCCGACCGAGGAACAAGGAGGGAAAGACATAGAACAGAATCCCCAGCAGGGCAAAGGCCGCGGCAAAGGCGGCGATCATCCGGGCCAGGATACCATAGCGGCTGGCGCGAATATTCTTCTGGTAGAGGCCGAAAGCATAGAGGCACAACATCAACACCAGCGCCAGGACCACCGCCTTCCCCAGCAGCCCCCACCCCTCCCCCTGGGCGATGGGAGAGGCGCCGAAGCGGGTGGCATAAGCGCCATAGACCGCGGCGACGAATAACAGAAACTCACCGATCTCCAGGTACAAGAACGACTTGGAGACGTAATGACTGAACAAACGCAACATGCCGAGTATCTACCGGTGAACCTGCTCGCAGCCGGGCTGCATCAATATTGTTGGCCTCAGAAATCCGTCAGGTGATCCTTCAGCCCCCAGCCGTAGAGGGCGAAGATTTTCTGATTGGTGGCCCGCAAACGGGCGACCAGGGATTCCGAAATGGTGCGAATAATGCCATAACCGGCTCGTGGATGCTCTTCCATGAAAAGCAACAATTGCTCCTTGTCCACTTCGATGACCTGACAGTCAGTGTGCGCCACCACGGAAGCGGAACGGGGTTGGTCATCGAACAGCGCCAGCTCTCCGAACACCTCTCCCGCCTCGAGATCACATACGTTGGGAGAGGCGGTATGGCGGTCATCGATGACGATGCGCGCCACCACCCGGACCGTGCCCTTCTCTACCACGAACAACGACCGGCTCACATCCCCCTGACGGATGATTTCCTCCCCGGCACTGAACCGCCGTCGCCGCCAGTGAACCCCTTCCTCGAACGCCTCGTCCTGCAACAACTCCCGAAACACGCTCTTCATCGCCTGCCTCCAGTGACACCGATCCCGTGCACTATCGGCAAGACCGCAGGAACCTTCACCCAAGCGTCCCCTGTGTTTTGCTTCAGCGGGACGAACGAAGCGCCGATGGAAAGGCTTCCTCACCTTCCCGGCGAAGAGCCCTGATATAATGCGCGCCAATTCAGCGTTATGGCAATGTCACCGGAAGGGTCTTCGTGGAGAGGCACCGCGCCACCCACCAACTTCAGGATTTGAAATCAAGGAGATAAACCAGTGAAAGTCACTATTTTCGGATCGGGTTACGTGGGACTGGTCACCGGCGCCTGCCTGGCCGAGGTGGGCAATGACGTGGTGTGCATGGATGTGGACGAAGACAAGATCGCCATGCTCAACGCTGGGCGAATCCCCATCTACGAACCCGGGTTGGAAGAGATGGTGCATCACAACGCCGCCGCCGGTCGGCTGCGTTTCACCACCGAGGTCGATGAGGCGGTGAACCACGGCCTGTTCCAGTTCATCGCCGTGGGCACGCCGCCGGACGAGGACGGCTCGGCGGACCTGCAATACGTGCTGGCGGTGGCCCGCAGCATCGGCGAACACATGAACGACTACAAGATCGTGGTGGACAAATCCACCGTACCCGTGGGCACCGCCGACAAAGTCCGTGAAACGGTGCGCCAGGCTCTGGACGCCCGCGGTCTGCATCTGGAGTTCGACGTGGTCTCCAACCCGGAATTTCTCAAGGAAGGGGCCGCCATCGACGACTTCATGAAGCCGGACCGCATCGTGGTGGGCACCGACAACCCCCGCACCACCGAGCTGCTGCGAGCCCTCTACGCCCCCTTCAACCGTAACCGCGACCGCCTCATCGCCATGGACATCCGCTCGGCGGAACTGACGAAATACGCCGCCAACGCCATGCTGGCCACCAAGATCAGCTTCATGAACGAGCTCTCCAACCTGGCCGAACGGCTGGGGGCCGACATCGAACAAGTGCGCATCGGCATCGGCTCCGACCCCCGTATCGGCTACCATTTCATCTACCCTGGCGTGGGCTACGGCGGCTCTTGTTTCCCCAAAGACGTCAAGGCTTTGGAACGTACCGCCCGCGAAGTGGGCTACCAGGCCCAACTCCTGGAAGCGGTGGAGGCGGTCAACGAACGCCAGAAACGCAAGCTGTTCGAGAAGATCCACAACCACTTCGATGGCCGCCTGGAAGGACGCACCATCGCCCTGTGGGGGCTGGCCTTCAAGCCCAACACCGACGACATGCGCGAGGCCCCCAGCCGGGTGTTGATGGAGGCCCTGTGGGCTGCTGGGGCCCGAGTACGCGCCTTCGATCCCGAGGCGATGAACGAATGCCGGCGCATCTACGGCGAGCGGGACGACCTCGTCCTGTGCCAGGACCCTTACGAGGCCCTCGAGGGCAGTGACGCCCTGGCGGTGGTGACCGAATGGAACGTTTTTCGCAGCCCGGACATGAACCGGGTCAAGGCTCTCCTCAACCAGCCACTGGTCTTCGACGGACGCAACCTCTACGATCCCGAGCGCATGCGCGAGGCCGGCTTCGAATACTACGCCATCGGTCGTGGCAACAAGGCCGGATAACAACAGACACGACGTTTTGAAGGAGCAACATCATGCGAGAGTTGAGCGAGGTGCGGCTGGGCATCATCGGTCTGGGCTACGTCGGACTGCCGCTGGCGGTGGAATTCGCCAAGCACTTCCCCACCATCGGCTTCGACATCAACCCCAAGCGCATCGCCGAGCTGCGCGGTGGCCACGACAGTACCCTGGAGGTGAGCGACGAGGAGCTGCGGGCGGTCCCCCAATTGAGCTACAGCGATGATCTCGCCACCCTGGAAAGTTGCAACACCTACGTGGTCACCGTGCCCACCCCCATCGATCGCCACAAACGTCCCGACCTCACTCCGTTGGAATCGGCCTCGCGGGCGGTGGGCAAGGTATTGTCCAGAGGTGATGTGGTGATCTACGAATCCACTGTCTATCCCGGGGCGACCGAAGAGGTGTGCGTGCCCATCCTCGAAGAGGTCTCCGGGCTGCAGTTCAACCAAGACTTCTTCGTGGGCTACAGTCCCGAGCGCATCAATCCGGGCGACAAGGTCCACCGCCTCACCACCATCGTCAAGGTCACCTCCGGCTCCACCCCCGAGACCGCCCGTTTCGTCGACGAACTCTACGGTCGCATCATCGAGGCCGGCACCCACCCCGCCTCCAGCATCCGGGTGGCCGAAGCCGCCAAGGTGATCGAAAACACCCAGCGCGACGTCAACATCGCCCTGATCAACGAACTGGCGCTGATCTTCAACCGCCTGGGCATCGACACCCTGGAGGTCCTGGAGGCCGCCGGCAGCAAATGGAACTTCCTCCCCTTCCGCCCCGGACTGGTGGGAGGGCACTGCATCGGCGTGGACCCCTACTATCTCACCCACAAGGCCCAAGAGATCGGCTACCACCCGGAGATGATCCTCGCCGGGCGGCGAATCAACGACGGCATGGGGGCCTACATCGCCGAACAGGTGGTGAAGATGATGACCAAGCGACGCATCCCCGTAGTGGATGCCAAGATCTTGGTCCTTGGACTGACCTTCAAGGAAAACTGCCCGGACCTGCGCAACACCCGCGTCATTGACATCATCCGCGAATTCCAGGACTACCATGCCCGGGTGGAGGTCTACGACCCCTGGGTGGATCCCAACGAGGCCTACGAAGAATACGGCGTTCTCCCCGTCCCGAAGCCGGAGGAAGGGGCCTACGATGCCATCATCCTCGCCGTGGCCCACCGGCAATTCATCGAACTGGGATCCGGCGGCATCCGCGCCCTGGGCAAACCCGGCGCGGTGCTCTACGACGTCAAATCCATCCTTCCGCCCGAGGCGGTGGATGCCCGTCTGTAAACGAATTCACCAAGGAGAGATCCCATGCGAGTCCTGGTCACCGGCACCGCCGGCTTCATCGGCAATCACCTCGCCATCCGCCTGCTGGAACGGGGCGATGAGGTCATCGGCATCGACAACCTCAACGACTACTACGACGTCTCCCTCAAAGAGGCGCGACTGGAGCGGATCAAGAACCACCCCAACTTCGTGGAGATCCGCGCCGACCTGGAAGACCGCCAGCGCATCCGGGCAGTGTTCGAAGAATACCGTCCCCAGCGAGTAGTCAACCTGGCCGCCCAGGCCGGAGTCCGCTATTCGCTGGTGAACCCCTACAGCTACATCGACGCCAACATCCAGGGCTTTCTCAACATCCTCGAGGGCTGCCGCCACTTCGAGGTAGAACACTTGGTCTACGCCTCCTCCAGCTCGGTCTACGGCGCCAACACCAAGATGCCCTTCTCGGTGCATCACAACGTAGACCATCCCCTGAGCCTCTACGCCGCCAGCAAGAAGGCCAACGAACTCATGGCCCACACCTACAGCCACCTCTACGGCATCCCCACCACCGGCCTGCGCTTCTTCACCGTCTACGGCCCCTGGGGCCGGCCCGACATGGCGCTGTTCATCTTCACCCGCAAGATCCTGGCCGGTGAGCCCATCGACGTCTACAACCATGGCCGTCACAAACGCGACTTCACCTACATCGACGACATCGTCGAAGGCGTGATCCGCACCCTGGACAAGGTCGCCGAACCCAACCCCCAGTGGGACTCCGACCACCCCGACTCCGCCAGCAGTCGCGCCCCCTACCGGCTCTACAACATCGGCAACAATCAGCCGGTGGAACTGATGTACTTCATCGAGACCCTGGAAAAGGCCCTGGGGCGCGAGGCCAAGAAAAACTTCCTTCCCCTGCAACCCGGGGACGTGCCGGCCACCTACGCCGACATCGACGACCTCACCGAGGCGGTGGGCTTTCGCCCCAGCACCCCCATCGAAGAAGGCATCCAACGCTTCGTGGACTGGTACCTGGACTACTACCCCGTCGGCTGAGACTCGAACCACAGCGGCCCCCGCAACGGCAGGCTCGGCGCCGCCAGGCAACTGAGCGGCAGCCCGAGCCAGGTCTCGCGCCAACAACGACGGAACCCCAGCTCGCCGGTCATCAAGGCGGTGAAACGGCGGCTGAAACGTGGTCGACGGGCCAGGTACCGCACCACCGGGGCGGCACAAGGAAAGAGACAACGCGCCAGACGCCGGGCGGCACGCAGCTCCGGTACCAGACGCCGACGAACGGCCTGGGAATAGCGTCCCGGCGCCGTCTCTCCGCTGATGATCAACTCCGCGGCGATCTCAGCACTCAGCAAGGCATGGTAGATCCCCTCCCCCAACATGGGCTCGGCCAGACCGGCGGCATCCCCCACCAGCCACACCCCCGGCCCCTCCCAAGGCCCCCGCGCCCCATCCAGGG